>NZ_JAPQLL010000070.1:31335-42521 GCF_028981865.1 Wolbachia endosymbiont of Drosophila nikananu
AACAAGGAAAAATCTTGTTAAACCTGAAAGAAACTATTTTATCCAGTGCTATAACAATTTTTAAATATAATTTATTAAGAAGTATTTTTGCAGTTATAACCGGACGCTCAATGGTGCTAGAGTGCCCGTTTGGGAGCATGGTTTTGGAGGAACGGTTAAACCACTGATGGAGTCTATTACGACTACCTCGATTAGAAGATTGTATAATCTAACCGTCCCAAGCTTAAATACTTCTTCATTATAAGTTATAGGAGGTCAATTACAATGACAAAAAGTAAATTAGAGGTAATGAATCCTGATGCAGCAGGGATAGATGTTGGTTCGGCTGTACATTATGTATGTATACCCGAGAGAAGAGATGAGCAACGTGTTCAAAAATTTGGCTGCTTCACTGAAGACCTTCATAATTTAGCAAGGTGGTTAAAAAAGTGTAAAGTTACAACCGTAGCGATGGAATCAACTGGTGTATATTGGATTCCTTTGTTTCAAATACTGGAATCTTACGGTTTTGAAGTTAAGTTGGTAAATGCGCGACATGTAAAAAATGTACCTGGGAGAAAGTCAGATGTTCAGGACTGTCAGTGGTTACAACAACTACATAGTTATGGATTACTCCAAGGGTCATTTAGGCCAGATAGCCAGATATGTGTATTGCGTAGTTACGTGCGACAACGTAAGAACCTCACTGAAAGTGCATCTACACATGTTCTGCGTATGCAGAAGGCATTAATTCAAATGAATATACAACTGCATAGAGTTATAAGAGATATAACAGGAGTAACTGGTATGAAAATTATCAAGGCTATAATTAAAGGCGAAAGAGATTCTGGGAAATTGGCTCAATTCAGGGATGCACGAATAAAAAATGATCAGTCTACTATAGCAAAAGCGTTAGCTGGCGATTATAGAGAGGAACATGTATTCACGCTAAAGCAAGAATTTGAACTATATAATATTTATCAAGAAAAAATAGCAGAATGTGATAGAAATATTGAGGTCTATTACAAAACGTTTGAAACAAAATCTAACGAAAGTAAACAGTTGAGTAAGGAAAAGAATAAGCACAGAAAAAGTAAGCCTGACTTTGCTTTGCACGAGGAACTGCACCGAATAACTGGTATGGATTTTACTAAAGTTCCAGGGCTTGATATACTAAGTATACAGACTATAATTTCAGAAACTGGTATAAACCATAATAAATGGTCAACAGAAAAACACTTTTCATCGTGGTTAGGACTCAGCCCTGCCAATAAAATTACAGGAGAAAAAGTGTTTAGCACAAGAACGCGTAAAGTCATTAATCGTGCTGCGAATGCATTTCGAATGGCTGCTAATTCTGTAGGAAATAGTAAAAGTTCATTGGGTGCATACTACAGGAGATTAAAAAAACGATTAGGAGCACCAAAAGCAATAACAGCTACTGCAAGAAAAATAGCATGCATATTTTATAGTATGCTCAAATACGGACAAGAATATGTAGAAAAAGGAATGGAATACTATGAAACACGATATAAGGAGAGAGCTGTAAAAAATTTGATCAAAAAGGCACGAGAATTTGGCTATACTTTAGTGCAACAAGAGGAGCTAGTTAAGGAAGTTTCTTAGAAGATTAAATATGAAGTTTAAAACTCCGCTGTCAACTTCCTGCAAAACTAGTGAAAACCAAACTTGCTTAAAACCACTTAATTAGTTATAGTTATAAGTTTGAGATACAGTAAAATGATGGCTTTTGTCCCTTTGATTATTTTTTTAATCTTGTACCTTGGAAGTGGTGCTTATTTTTCTTTTATCGGAACTGATAATCCACTTCATCAGGTTTCACCAGTAATCTGCTTATTACCAGCACTATTTTTTGCTGTCTCACGTGGTACAAATAAAATTCAGCATAACATCGATACTGTTATCGAGGGCATGGGTGACAAAAGCACCCTTACTATGTGTTTAATTTTTCTATTTTCTGGAGCATTTTCTGCGGTTACTCAATCAATTGGTAGCGCAGACACTGTTGCTAATTTAATTCTTAATTTCCTTCCAGCAAGATTACTGCTGCCTGGAGTATTTTTGGCTTCTGCTTTTATTTCAACTGCAATTGGCACATCTATAGGAGTTGTTGCGCTGATGGTGCCTATAGCTGTTAATCTGGCAAAAAGTGGAGCTTTTGGTCTTGAAATAGGAACTGCAACTGTAGTAGGTGGTGCTGTATTTGGTGACAACCTTTCGATGATATCTGATACCACCATTGCATCTGTTTCTTCACAAGGAGCTTCAGCAAAAGATAAACTTAAAATAAACTCTAAGGTTGCATTTACTGCAGGTATTACAACACTCACCTATCTGGCAGTGATTTCAAGTAGTACAAAAATTATTTCTATATCAAATTTAGATTATTATTCTATAATAAAAATTATTCCTTATATTTCTTTAATAATCATGGGGCTGCTTGAAGTCACCACTTTAGTAACAATAACTGTAAACATAATTATTGCTGGTGTACTAGGAATAGCTTTTTTTGACTATGCTATCATTCAATTCCCTCATGACGTGTATGACGGTTTCAAAAAAGTAAACGAAATAGTGATGTTTGCGCTATTTATTGGTGGTTTGAGCCATATAATGTACAAACAAGGTCAAAAAGCGTTGCATAAACTCATCGATGAAAGCAATATCACAAAAACTAAAGCTGAATTTGTGATAGCAGGAATTGCGTCTATGTTTACTACCTTAGTTGCCAATAATACAATTGCTATTTTACTAAGTGGTGGCATTGCAAAAAGACTCGCACAGAAACACAATATTGTACCATACCGCAGTGCATACTTATTAGATGTTTTTGCTTGTGCTACAAAAGGCATCTTACCTTATGGTTCCCAACTATTGCTAGCAGGAAGTATAGCTTCTGTATCACCTGTTTCTTTATTAACAAAAGTACATTATTGCTTTATTTTAGCAGCAGTTACAATAGGCGAAATAATCATCAACAGCAGAAAAGAGAAACATTGTGCGGCTGCAACTTAGAGTTTCTCTTTTTTTTACCCATAAGAAACGGAATTACTTGACAAGCTTCGCCAGCCCCCTTATCATGGAGGTGAAGCTATTTATTTATCTTCTCTGTACAGATTAAATGACAAAAAAACTCACGTATCTGGCGTCTCATGTTTAATTTTTTGCACTATGTGCACCTTATGTCTTTATAAAATTTCTACCTACATAAGCTGAAACGCGCTTATAAAGCGTTTAAAACATAAAAAAACGCCAACTTAAAAAATGGATAGTGAATAACTAGCTACCCTAGGGTTTCTTTTGCCTTTTTTTCTGTTTAGTAAATTTTTTAATGTTTATAGCTAAAGGTTAGTTGCAGTTTAAATGCAGCTGAGTCGCGGTTACTAAGTGTTAAAAACATAAAAAAACGCCAATACAGAAAATAAACAATGACTAGGGTTTCTTTTGCCTTTTTTTTATTTGGTAAATTTCTTAATATTTATAGCTAAACGATAACCGTCATCCCGCAGCGGGATCTCTTGTTAGCGGATGAGATACCGCGAATGAATCGCGGTATGACGGTTCGTGGCGGTATGACGGTCTGCGGCGGAATGACGGTTAAGCAATTCGTCATCCCGCTACTTGTTAGCGGGATCTAGAGATACCGCGGCGGTATGACGGTTAAGTAGTCAGTGCTTGACACAGTTGTCTAAGTGAGGAAAGTCACCAGTGGTTATATTATCGCTATATTTCTCACTTACCCAACAAACTTAGATTTTATGCTAAACTGTGCTGCCACTAACTTTGCAACCGGTACTCTATAGGGTGAGCATGAAACATAATCCACCCCTGACTTGATGAGAAACTCTATAGATTTTGGATCTGCTCCATGCTCTCCACATATACCCAGCTTTATTCCTTCTCGGGTTTTTTTACCTCTTTCAATGGCTATCTTGATTAACTCCCCTACCCCTTCGGTGTCCAGCACTTCAAATGGATCATTGTCAAATATATTGCTTTCCTTATAAGAATCGAGGAAATTAACTGAATCATCTCTTGAAAGTCCCATGGTTGTTTGCGTTAAATCATTAGTGCCAAAACTAAAAAACTCTGCATGTTTTGCTAACTTATCAGCAATCAGTGCTGCTCTTGGTAGTTCTATCATCGTTCCAATTGAATAAGCCTTGTCTGATGTCATTCCAGCGCGCGACGCTGGAATCTGCATCTGGATCTCAGCTGAGATGACAGAGGATTCTTTCTTTGCTAGCTCGCATATCAGAATAAATTCTTTCTCATTCATTATAAAAGGGATCATGATCTCAGGCTTGATTTCTACACTTTTTTCCTTTTTTAGCTCATTTGCAGCACTAAGTATTGCCCTAATCTGCATGCTATATATTTCAGGATGAGAAATGGCAAGTCTACAACCTCGATGGCCAAGCATTGGGTTCTTTTCTGATAACTGTGCTATTTTATTTTTTACTGATTCAACTGACTTATTGAGCGATTTAGCAATTTTTTCTATAGTAGACTGATTATTGGGTAAAAATTCATGTAAGGGTGGATCAAGCAACCGTATAGTGACTTCCCTGTCCTCCATAATAGAAAATATTTCTTTGAAATCAGACTTTTGCATTTCTTCCAGTTTAATGAGCGCATTTGCCCTTTCATTTTCATCGTCAGCTATTATCAACCTTTGAATGAATTCGATTCTATCGCTAGCAAAAAACATATGTTCTGTGCGACACAAGCCTATACCTTCTGCACCGAATTCTTTCGCAATTTTTGCATCTTTTGGGGTGTCAGCGTTTGCTCTCACTTTGATCGTTTTGATTTCATCTATCCAGTTAATTATTGTTTTGAATTCTTGCGATAATTCAGGTGAAATTGTAGGAAGAATGCCAAGCATAACCTCCCCTGTTCCTCCGTTGATAGTAATTGGTTCACCTTTCTTTACTTTTGTATCCCCTACAGAAAAGAAAGTTCCATCTTTATCGATATAAAGTCCACTTACACTGCAAATGCATGGCTTACCCATTCCACGGGTTACAACAGCAGCATGCGAGGTCATCCCTCCCCGTGCTGTTACTATGCCACTTGCAGCATTCATTCCATTAATATCTTCAGAACTCGTTTCTGACCTTACTAAAATCACTTTTTTACCCTGCTCTGCAGTTTTTTCAGCATCACTTGCACTAAACACTACATATCCAGAAGTAACCCCTGGAGAAGCAGGTAGTCCCTTCCCTATTACTTTTTGGTCACTCTTGGCGTCAAGAACTGGATGCAATAAATTGTCAAAAGTTTTTGGATCAATTCTCAATATTCCTTCTTCTTTTGTAATCGTTCCTTCGTTTACCATATCAACTATTATGCGAATAGCAGCTTCAGCCGTGCGCTTGCCAGACCTAGTCTGCAAAATCCATAACTTACCGTCCTGCACAGTAAATTCAATATCCTGCATGTCTTTATAATGACTTTCAAGTTTTTCACATACTGCGCATAATTCCAGGTAGACACTTGGCAGCAACTTCTCCATGGTGTTTTCTTGCTCTCCGTCAATTGGCATAGGAGTATAAACACCAGAAACCACATCCTCACCCTGAGCATTAACCAAAAACTCACCGAAAAGCTTTTTTTCTCCAGTTGAAGGATTTCGTGTAAATATCACACCAGTTGCAGAATTATTATTCAGATTACCAAAAACCATTGCTTGCACGTTGACCGCTGTTCCAAGGTTTTCAGGAATGTTATGTATTCTTCTATAGGAAACAGCCCTATCATTTTTCCAAGAGGTAAATACTGCATTAACTGAGTTTAACAATTGCTCTTCAACGTTCTGCGAAAAATGTTTCTCAGTTTTTTCATATACTATCCTTTTGAAATTGTTAACAATTCTCTTTAAAACATCAACATCAAGATCAGCTAAGCTTTTTGCTCCACTCTTTTGCTGCTTATTATCAACAACATCTTGAAATAGGTGATGGTCAAGCTGTAGTACAACATTGGAGTACATCATGATGAAACGGCAGTAGCTATCATAGGCAAAACGTTCTCCACTTTTTTTTGCAAGCCCAATAACTGTTTCATCATTTAAACCAACATTTAAAATAGTATCAAGCATGCCCGGCATTGAACTAACACTACCAGAGCGTATTGAAACTAATAAGGGGTTATTTAAATCCCCGAATTTACAACCGATGTCATTTTCGAGCATCGCCATGTAGTTTTTAATCTCGTTACATAGGTCATTAGACAATTCATTATCCTGACAGTAGGCCTGACAAACAGAGGTGGAAATTGTGAAACCAGGTGGAACCGGAATGCCAACATTGCACATTTCTGCTAAATTTGCCCCCTTTCCTCCCAGCAGATTTTTCATTTCTGCATTGCCTTCACACTTGTTCTGGCTGAAGTAATGTATTAACTTTTCCTCCATCATTTTCTCCGGATTTTCACTGATAAACACATTGTACACATAGTTCCAATAAACCTGTGAGAACTTGAAACCTTAGGATAATAAATTTTACACAATTTGGCAACAATGTTTCTTCTGGCAACATCAGTAAAGTTAACAAAAAAGATGACAAATTATTGAATTATTATCAATAAGAATATATAATATAAAGATACATTTAAAAATTTTTTTATGGCTCTTTCTAAATTTCTCGACCCCAAGAATGATGTTGCGTTCCGGCGTATTTTTGGTACTGAAAAAAATAAAGACATCCTCATTCGCTTTCTCAATGATATTTTGGGGTTCACTGGCAAAGATGAAATAAAAGAAATAGAATTCCTCAGCACTATTCAAGATGCTGAAATTGCCTCTAAAAAACAAAGTATCGTTGATGTTCTTTGCAGGGATGAAAATGGGGTGCAAGTAATAGTCGAAATGCAAGTTGCCAAAACTAAAGGCTTTGAAAAACGCGCTCAATATTACGCTGCTAAAGCTTATTCAAGGCAAGCTGATAAAGGTGATCAATATCAGGATCTTAAAGAAATCATTTTTATAGCTATTGCTGATTGTATTCTCTTTCCTAATAAATCTGAGTATAAGTCAGATCATGTAATGTTAGACAAAGATAGCTATGAACATGATTTAAAAGATTTTTATTTTACATTTATTGAGTTACCAAAATTTCCTAAAACTAAAGAAGACCAATTGGAGAGTATAGTTGAAAAATGGATCTATTATTTTAAATATGCAGATGAAACTAGCGAAGAAGAATTGGAAAAGATAATAGGTAGTGATGTAATAATTAAAAAGGCATATGAAGAACTAAATAGATTCAACTGGTCAGAGAAAGAATTTATTGCCTACGAACAGGAAATAAAACGTATTCGTGATGAACGGGCTGTTCTTGAACAAAAACTTGATGATGCTAAAAAGGAAGGAAAAATTGAAGTTGCAAAAACAATGCTAGCTAATAATGTTGATGTCACCACTATTGTTAAGTTTACTGGCCTCTCCATGAGTGAGATCAAAGAATTGCAGAATTAAGTGGACCCGCAAACGGTTACACGAAATAATGCTGCAGCCTGACCAGATGATAAGTACATTTAGCCTATTTATCTTTATACTTTCATGCCAATTTTATAAATCAAATTTATTTCTGTGAGCAGCTACAATTTAAAGACCTTGCTTCATCAATGTAATGGAACAAAACCTTTTTAGTAAGTTCAAAACCTTCTAAAGTCTCTCCTTCGCATCTTGCTGTAATGCAGTTTTGCGTATTTGATACCCTAAGAAGCCACCAACCTTTATTATCGGTTACCTTAACACCATCAAGATCTGAAAATACAATATTTTGTTGCTCTAGTGTTTTCTTTATTGATTCAATTATTTGAAATTTTTTCTCATCTTTAACTACAATCTTCACTTCATGGGTGATATATAACTTTGGTAAATCCTTAATCATCTGAGATAGGCTTTGGTTTTCCTTAAGTAAGATATCAACGGCTTTAACAGCAGAATACAGCCCATCATCAAAACCCAGCTCAGAAAAGAAAAAATGCCCGCTTAATTCACCGGCAAACTTTGCCCCTTCCTCTACCATCTTTTTCTTAACTAGTGAATGTCCAGTAGCGCAGGTAATAACTTGCCCTCCTAACTTACTAACAAAATCATGCACTTTCATACTCATTTTTACGTTGGCAATAACTTTGCTTCCTGGATACTCCTTCAACACTTCACGTGCAAAAATTATAAACAAATGATCATTGGAAACAACGTCGCCTTTATTATCAATTAAGCGCACCCTATCGCTATCGCCATCTAGCGCAATGCCAAGATCACATCCATATTCTTTCACAATGTCAATTAATTGAGCGAGATTTTTTTCCTCTATGGGATCTGGATCATGCAGTGGAAATGCCCCATCTATAGAGTTATTGGTTACGATATGCGTATGACCAGGCAAGATCTTTTCAATACACCTTATAATTCCACTTGCTGGACTATTTCCACAATCCCAGGCTATTTTTAATTTCTGTGTAGTATTATTCTTCACTGTACTTTTTAATACGCGAATGCACTCACTATATATATTTATGTTAATTAAGCTTCCAATTCTTGTACTGTCTTTAATTGGATTGCTTATAATTTCCTTTGTTTCTTGATCTGAGAAGACTTTTTTATTACTAAAAAATTTAAAGCCATTATATCCGCTGGGGTTATGAGAGGCGGTTATTATGATACCAAGATCTGCCTGTGTGATTTGTGTTGCAGCGTAGAGCATAGGTGAAGAGCATAGTCCAACGCGTATAACATTTGCTCCAGATAAAGTTAAGCCCCTAATTAATTCTCTTTCTATACCTGGTGAATCTATTCTGCTGTCGTAGCCGACACAAACACTAGCTACGGTTTGGCCAAACTTTCTACCTATCTCGTACCCATCATTAATCTGCAAATCTTTGCCTACTATACCTCTAATATCGTATTTTCTTATAATGGTATTGTCCATACTGCACTGCTTAAGGAGTAACTACTATATAACATAATGGACAAGTGCTCAAGTTTCTTCTTTATTTACCATACAATTAATTAATTTTTAAATTAAAATTATTAATATTTAAATATATTCTCTAATAAATATAAAATTATGCCAAAGGAGAACGAAAATGTATTTATAGCTGAGAGTCAAAGTTTAAATGTAGATGAACAGCAGAAAAAGGATATTTTAGATGTGATTGAATCCTGCAGCAGCTTTCAGGAGACTATAAAACAATTAGAGAAAAAAAACTTAATCTGGTACTTTATTGGTCCTTTACTACAAGATAAAGACATTAAGGAACAAATGAGCTCAAAGTGGAAGACAGATTTCCAAAAATTTGAGCAATCAATAAACACAACGCATAAAGAACTTAAGTCGTCTCTGCCTGGTCGAAATTTCTTAGCGTATTCAACAAAAGATAATGACTTCAAAATTAGATTTGAAAATGAAGAAAAACCAATAGAAATTAGCAATATTTTAAGAGCCAGCAGAGAAGGTAAGGTTTATAACATATCTTTAGGGGAAGATAGTCAAATAACTGCGACCAAAAAAGGCAGCGAAAGGCACTATGATTTTACTGGTTCAAGCTCATGTGAAATGACCATTAACTGGCAGGCTAAAGATTCTGAAGGTAACAGCATAGATTGTAGCATGACTGTAAAATTGGATTCTGGTGGTATACAGAGTGTTATTGGTGAGCCAAAGTTTGGTGATTTAAAGTTCACACCAGAGGAGACAAAAGATAAAATATTAAAATTAGTTGAGCAGAATAAAGAAGTTTTTATCAATGGAAAAACTCTGTACAAAGCTTTTACTGACATGGGCCAAAGTGTCGACAACACACAAGGCCCATCATCGCAATTGCCTATACTAAGTAGCAGTGCACCTTCTTCGCGTAGAAGTTCTTTGTCTAGTGTTAGTGAATTTAGTGATGAAGATGAAATATTTGAGGATGATATGTCTAGTGATGAAGAAGAGTATGAACAAGAAGGATTAGAAGATAAAGTAGACAAAATTATAAATGAAATTGAGGAATTAGAGGAAGAAAAAGAAACATTTGCTAAATATTTTGCAGCGCAGGCAAAACAGCTTGAGGATCTAAGATTAGAACGTAACTCCTTAAAATCCACACTTGCGGAACTTGAAGAGAGTTATAAAGAAAAGGAAGACATATTACAAGAAGAGCTGAAGTCTGTCAAAGAGAGTCTAGAGCAACTGCAGAACATATTACAGCAGGAAAAAGGTCAGGCAACTCAAACTGAAGTTGAATATGAAAGTAGAGGAACAAGCATGCAGCAGCAAGACCAAGGCATACAAGCTGTAAACAACAACTCAAGCAGAATAGCTAGTGGGTTAAGACAAGAAAACAAAAATTTGACTAGAGACAAACTAACTATATCTGAACAATTAAAACAAAAAATAAGAGAGATTGACGAGTTAAAGAAAAATTTAAAGCAATTACAAGAAGAAAATAAACAGCTAAAACAAGAAGTTACTAAAAATGCAGGAGTTGATGCATCATCTTCAACAGGTCAAAAAGAAGCTAAAGAAGCAGAAGTTATACCGCAAAACATTATGGATTGGCCTGTTCCAATTCCAGACGATAAACCGGAAGAGCAGGAAACTCCATTAGAGCCAATCAAGGTAAATACAGAATTATCAGATCCAAAATTAATCTCTGCTGAGGTTTCGGAAAAATCTCCTCCTCTTTCAAAATGATGAGTTTTTGCTTCTATTGTTAACTATAGCTAAGACGTCATACCACCGCGAACCGTCATCCGCCACGAACCGTCATACCGCGATTCATTCGCGGTATCTCTTAGCCGCTAACAAGCAGCGGTATGATGATTCTTCAAATCGTCAAGGTGTCATCCAAGTAGCCTTCTCTTCCTGTCATCCCAGTGCTTGACACTGGGATCCAGAAGACGTAATTTCAACCAAGTGGCTGCATAATAAAGGCTGGATTCCAGTGCCAAGCACTGGAATGACACCTGTAGCCCTACGTCATACCGCGGTTCATTCGCGGTATCTCAGCCGCTAACAAGAGATCCCGCTAACAAGTAGCGGGATGACGAATATACCGCCACGAACCGTCATACCGCGATTCATTCGCGGTATCTCAGCCGCTAACAAGAGATCCCGCTAACAAGCAGCGGGATGACGGTTGTCGTTTAGCTATAAATATTTAAGAAATTTACCAAACGAAAAAAAAGG
>NZ_JAPQLL010000070.1:42571-42943 GCF_028981865.1 Wolbachia endosymbiont of Drosophila nikananu
GGAATGACACCTGTAGCCCTACGTCATACCGCGGTTCATTCGCGGTATCTCAGCCGCTAACAAGAGATCCCGCTAACAAGCAGCGGGATGACGGTTGTCATTTAGCTATAAATATTTAAGAAATTTACCAAACGAAAAAAAAGGTAAAAAAAGCCCCGGTTAACATCTATTTTCAGTATTTGGCGTTTTTTAAGTCTTAAACACCGCAATTTAGCTGCTTTTAAGTGCAACTAACCTTAGCTAAAATGTTTAAGAAATTTACTAAGCAGAAAAAAAGGCAAAAGAAACCCCGTGTTAGCTAATTGTCACTCTCTAATCCTGCAAATTGGCGTACTATACTGTCTTAAACGACTTATAAGCGCGTTTCAGCTT
>NZ_JAPQLL010000070.1:43037-46758 GCF_028981865.1 Wolbachia endosymbiont of Drosophila nikananu
TTTAATCTGCACAGATGAAGATAACTGAATACCTTCAGTTTCATGATAAGGGGGCTGGCGGGGTTTGTCAAGTAAGTTTTTTCGTTTCTACTGAATGACAGTTGTGACTTGGGAGGTAGTGCAAGAAGTCTATTGTATTACTGAATTATTAATAATTCAGTAATAGTGCCTGCTATGTAGCTAAAATTTTCCTTTAACTTAAGCTATATGTAGCTAAAATAACTTGGGTTTACCGACGATTTGACAAACCGTTATCCCGCTGCTTGTTAGCGGGATACCGCGGCGGTATGACGTAGGGAAACCTGACTTGCATTAGCCATGTATAATAAAGGAAATCTATGACAAAAGAATCATTGGTAAAAACTGATATAGTGAAAGTTGAAGACAAAAAAGCGGTAAGAAGCTTTTTTAAAATACTAGGTGAAGTGGCAGATGCTGTAAGATCGTGGATTGGTAACATCGGTCCTGATTTAAGCAACAGTCGCGATATCGATAGTTTAGTCTTGAAGATGAACGAGTGCTTAAATCCAAAGGGAGGAGAGGTCTCAGCACGTAAGAACGCTGTATCTCTTGGTAACCTGTACTTGAGCTTATCAGAGAAAGGTAAAATAAAATTTCTACAAACCCTGGCAGAAAAATTTAATCCGAATAAAGCGGAAATAGATGAGAAAATTAGAGAATATAAGAAAAACCAAGATCCCGAGTTAAACTATAAATTTGAGCAGGATTTAATAAAAATTCTTGAATCACCACGTTCCAAAATATTAAAGCAATTTATTTCTTTACCAGAAGGCCTCAAGTTTATTGTTGATATGCGTTCTGATGTGCTTAAGCTAAAGAACCAATATAGAAGCTTGAATCCACTAGAGAACGAATTGAAAAATATACTCTATACTTGGGTTGATGTTGATCTACTCGATCTTCGTCAAATCACCTGGGATTCACCTGCATCATTGCTAGAAAAACTTATAAAATATGAAGCTGTGCATAAAATTTCCTCTTGGGATGACTTAAAAAACAGACTAGATTCTGATCGTCTCTGTTTTGCTTTCTTTCATTACAAAATACCAAACGAACCTCTAATTTTTGTAGAGGTTGCATTGGTGAATAAGATTGTAGATAGCATTCAACACCTTTTAGATGAATCAGTACCTTCAAACGATCCGAGTAATGCGAGCACTGCTATATTCTATTCAATATCAAATACTCAAGCAGGGTTATCTGGAATCAGCCTTGGTAATTTTTTGATCAAAAGGGTTGTAGAAAAGCTATCACAGGAGTTTAAAAGTATAAAAACATACGCGACTCTTTCTCCAATACCTGGCTTTACTAAATGGCTAAAAAACAATCTAAACCAAGATGTCACTTTATTGGGCAAACTAAATATAAAACAATCTAGTGCAGAAATTTTAGAAAGTGCAGAGCAATTAAAAACTAATGTTGAATGTACAAATGAAACTAAACAATGCATGCTTAAACTATGTACGTATTATTTACTAAAAGTGAATAATAGTAATGGAAATGCTTATGACCCGGTGGCACATTTCCATTTAAACAATGGTGCATCGATAAAACAATTAAACTGGATGGCGGATACCTCTGAGAAGGGTATTAGTCAGTCGGCTGGAATGATGGTAAATTATCTGTATGAGTTGCCTAAAATAGATAATAATCATGAAAACTACATGGTTAATAAAGTGATTTCCTGCTCGAAAAAAGTGTCGTCTATGTTGAAGGAGTAAGTAGTCCCTTAATAAATAATTGCCCTCACAACACTTAAAATGTAAAATAGTTTAAGTATAGTAGGCCATAATGAACAACATAAGGAATTTTGCAATAATAGCGCATATAGACCACGGTAAGTCAACGCTTGCTGATCGTTTAATAGAGGAATGTAACGGCCTTGAAGCAAGAGAAATGACCAATCAAATACTCGATTCAATGGATATAGAACGCGAACGTGGGATTACAATTAAAGCACAGACGGTAAAACTTAATTATACGGCAAACGACGGTAATCAATATTGCCTAAATCTCATGGACACTCCAGGTCATGTTGACTTTTCGTATGAAGTAAGTCGAAGTTTAGCAGCGTGTGAAGGTTCACTTTTAATAGTAGATAGTAGCCAGGGTGTTGAAGCACAAACCCTTGCAAATGTATACAAGGCGATTGACAATAATCATGAAATAATAGTTGTACTCAATAAAGTTGATCTCCCTGCTGCAGATCCAGAAAAGGTAAAACTCCAGGTTGAGGAAGTAATTGGCATTGACGCAAGTGAGTCAGTTTTAATATCAGCAAAAACTGGACTTGGAATGAAAGATGTACTGGAAGCAATAGTAGCAAAACTTCCAGCTCCTCAAGGTGATGTAAATGCTCCATTGCAAGCAATTTTGGTTGATAGTTGGTATGACACTTACTTAGGAGTAGTAATTTTAGTGCGAGTTAAAAATGGAGTGCTAAAAAAAGGCATGAAGATTGTTATGATGTCTAATAATGCTACATATCAAGTGGACAATATTGGTATTTTCACCCCTAAAAAAGTTATGACGAGAGAGCTTTCAGCAGGTGAAGTTGGTTTTATAACTGCTTCAATGAAGGAAGTAGCAGACTGCAAGGTAGGGGATACTATCACTGAGGAAAAGAGACCTTGTAGTGAAGCACTTCCTGGATTTAAAGAAGTGCATCCTGTGGTATTTTGTAGCATTTTCCCTCACAAAACGGATGATTTTAAATATCTAAGAGAAGCTCTAGAAAAGTTACATTTAAATGATGCAAGTTTTACCTTCGAAGCTGAAACTTCAAATGCACTAGGCTATGGATTTCGTTGTGGTTTTTTGGGAATGTTGCATCTTGAAGTTATTCAAGAAAGGCTCGAGAGAGAATTTGATTTAGACCTAACAGCAACTGCACCGAGTGTTATATATAGGGTTACAACACGAAGTGGTGAAATTTTGAATATTCATAACCCAAGTGATATGCCAGATCCAATGAAAATTGAAATTGTGGAAGAGCCATGGATTACTGCAACCATAATGGTTCCTGATCAATACTTGGGAGAGATTCTATCTCTATGTGAAGAAAGGAGGGGAGAACAGGAAGATTTATCTTACATTGGTAACACAATAACAGCATTGTTAAGATATAAGTTACCACTGTCTGAAGTTGTTTTTGATTTTTACGATAGGCTAAAATCAATTTCCAAGGGGTATGCAAGTTTGGATTGGGAAATTTCCAGCTATCTGGTAAGCCAAATAGATAAATTAAGCTTTTTAATTAATGGAGAGCCCGTAGATGCACTGGCTTGTATCGCTCACAAAAGCAGAGCAGAAAAAAGGGGACGTGAAATATGCGCACGTTTGAAGGATCTAATACCACGTCAGCAATATAAAATCGCGATTCAAGCAGCAGTGGGCGGGAAAATTATTGCCAGAGAAACGATTAATCCATATAGAAAAGATGTAACAGCTAAACTCTATGGTGGAGATGTAACGCGAAGAATGAAACTACTTGAAAGGCAAAAGAAGGGTAAAAAAAGGTTGCATTCTATAGGGAACGTAAATATTCCACAGAATGCTTTTATTCAAGCCTTGAAGATAAGTGATTGATCTTAAAAGACTTCTTGCATAGCTTTTGGCAGCAACCGTTAGAAACGAAAAAACTTACTTGACAAGCCTCGCCAGCCCCCTTATCATGATAGTGAAGGTATTCAGTTATCTT
>NZ_JAPQLL010000070.1:46808-55280 GCF_028981865.1 Wolbachia endosymbiont of Drosophila nikananu
TATTTTCTGTATTGGCGTTTTTTTAAGTCTTAAACACTGCAATTTAGCTGCTTTTAAACGCAACTCACCTTAGTTTAAATATTTAAGAAATTTACTAAGCAGAAAAAAAGGCAAAAGAAATCCCATGTTAGCTAATTGTCACTCTCTAATCCTGCAAATTGGCGTACTATACTGTCTTAAACGACTTATAAGCGCGTTTCAGCTTNNNTAGGTAAAAACCCAGAAATGTTGTGAAGACATAAGGTGCACATAGTGCAAAAAATTAAAAATAAGACGCCAACTACGTTGTTTTCTTGCTATTTAATCTGCACAGATGAAGATAACTGAATACCTTCAGTTTCATGATAAGGGGGCTGGCGGAGCTTGTCAAGCAAGTTTTTTCGTTTCTGCGGACTACTTGAATAACGGTTACAATGTTTGTACAATTATGCGTCATGCGCTGGAATCCGTTTTAGCCCTTATCTATATCTCAGTTCCACCAACAGTTATTGCGTCGACTTTGAGTGTTGGTTGACCAACTCCAACAGGCACATTTTGTCCATCTTTTGAGCATGTGCCAACACCGGGGTCCAACTTTAAGTCGTTGCCAATCATGGATACTTTTTTTAGCACTGTTGGCCCATCACCAATTAGTGTTGCTCCTTTGACTGGCTGTGTAATTTTACCATTTTCTATTAAGTAAGCTTCTGAAGATGAGAAAACAAATTTCCCTGACGTTATATCAACTTGCCCACCACCAAAATTTACTGCATACAGACCTTCCTTTACGCTAGATATTATTTCTTCCGGCGTATGTTTCCCTGGTAACATATAGGTGTTTGTCATGCGCGGCATAGTAACTTCTTTATAACTCTCTCTTCTACCATTACCAGTCGGATTTACACCCATAAGCTTGGCATTCATATGGTCCTGCATGTAGCCTTTGAGAATTCCACCCTCTATCAATATACTATAACTGGGTGGAGTACCTTCATCATCTATGCTAATAGAACCACGCAAATTAGGCAGAGTTCCATCATCAACTACTGTGATGCCACTAGCTGCTACTTGTTTACCAATAGAATTTGAAAATGCTGAGATTCCTTTACGATTAAAATCGCCTTCGAGTCCATGACCCACAGCTTCATGCAACAATACTCCCGGCCAGCCTGGACCTAGAATAACTGTCATTTCCCCAGCTGGAGTTGGAATTGCTTCAAGATTTACCAGTGCTTGTTCCAAAGCCTGGTTTGCAACTTCTTTCCACTTTTTCTCAGAAATAAACTTACTATAAGAATCCCTTCCACCGTGTCCTGCGGAGCCTCTCTCGGTTCGACCATCTTTCTCTACGATGACTAACACATTAAAACGTACTAAAGGCCTGATGTCGTTTAATCTGTGATCATCCCTTATTATCTGTACGACTTGCCATTCTCCACTTAGAGTTATTTTTACTTGCTTCACGCAGTTATTTTTGGACCTTACATACTCATTAACCTCATTGAGTAGTTTAATTTTTGAATTCAGATCCATTTCATTTATAGGGTTAATCCTCGAATATAGGCTTTTTGTCTCTTCGTTTAAATTTATTGAATTTGTTTTGTTTAAAGAAACTGAGCTTTTTACCATAGAAGCAGCATTACTAATTTCTTTTTCGCTGATCTCAGAAGAACAAACGAAAGATGTACTATCCTCACAAAAAGACCTTAAACCAAACCCCCTTCTGGTATTCAAGTCCATGTGTTTTAATATGTTATCCTCAAAAAGCAGGGATTCTGACTGGCAAAACTCTAGAAACAGCTCACCACCATCGCTATTGCTCAAAGCGTTATTGACTATTTTATATACGTTATTAATATTAACATTGTTTTGAGCGAAAAATACTTGATCTAGATTTGGCATTACCTTTGAACTAAAAATTGTTTAAGTATATTATTTAACTTCAACATAGTAAACTATAAAAAGCCCGGGTGGCGGAATTGGTAGACGCGCTAGCTTCAGGTGCTAGTAACTTTTTAAGTTGTGGAAGTTCAAGTCTTCTCTCGGGCACTCTTAGCTTCCATATTGCTTGTTGAATTAATTAATGCTATAATATAACATATTAGGTAATATTTATGCTATGTATGATGAAAAAAATAAGTTAGCCCACAGAAAGAAGGTACGAACTTATTCAAAACGCTTAGTTACTACACTATCTACTATCTCTTTCATTGGGTACATAGCGGCATTGGTCTTGAATATTCCTGTCTTAAGTCTGTATTTTAGTATTGCCGGCACTATATTAAGTGCACTTTCGTTTGCTTTAAATATATGGTCATTAAAGGATCATTTTCTACAGAAGCAACTTGGTGTAGCAGGACAAAAAAAACTAACAAAAATCTGTCTTGATATTACATCTAACGTTTCGTTTTTAATAGGAGGAATTGCATCTATATTGCCTATCGAATCTTCTATCATTCCTTTTGTTTCCACTGCCTTTTTTATTCTAGGCTGTGCCTTTATGGCAACTAATATCGTTCGAACTATGATTAGCGAACCACAGGCAGAAAAACCTACTAATGACCACTCCCTAGCTGCAGGAGCAGCTTAAGTATTAACTTATTTAACTTATACAGGAATATTAGTTATATCATTCCACTGAAGGAAGCCATTCAAAAGAGTTCAACGTAATTAGCGTCAAAAAAGTGTAAGCAGAAATTGTGGGCTTATTGGGGTAGGAGCGCTTAGTACTCCTACTTCCACATCAATTACTTGAATAGTTGCTCAAGCCATCAAAATAAAAATTTTTATTCAGTAATTTGTGTATAAAGGGTACTATTTTACTAGTAGTGAAATAAATCAGAATGAAGTCTATTTTATTAACGAGGCCTTTATTGGACTCGTTCAATACAAGAAATATATTGAGAAAGTATGGATACAAAGTTTTTATAGAACCAGTATTCACAATAAAGTACTTAAATCCTGATATATCTGCGTACGAATTTGACGTTGTAATATCCACAAGTAAAAATAGTGTAAAGGCTTTTAGTCAAATATGCAAAGTGGATGACTTTCCAATTATTACGGTTGGTAATTCAACCATGCAGGCTGCAAAAAATTTGGGATTTTCTGATATAATCTCAGCAGACAGCAACGTTGATGGTCTGATATCATTCATAAAAGCTCATTATTCAAATGCAATAAAGTTCTTGTATATAAGGGGGCAAGAAGTATCATGTGATCTAAAAAAGAGATTATCTGAAGAAGATTTTAACGTAAGAGAAGTTGTGCTCTATAAAACAATTATTAAAAGGAGTCTAACTAATAGGTGTAAAAATTTGCTGTTGGATGGTAAAATTGATGGTGTTGCTTTTTTTTCCTCACAGACAGCAAGGGTATTTTGTTCATTAGTTCTAAAAAGTGGGCTATCTCCTGTGATGAATAATACAGTTGCATATACCATGAGTAAAAACATTGCTGATAGTTTAAAGTTAATCAAGTGGAAAAAAATTATAACATCGAGGTTGCCTACTGGGGAGAGTTTAGTTGATATAATTAATAAGGATTGCTGATGCTAAAGATTGCAACTTGGAATGTAAACTCCATACGTAAAAGAATTAACCAACTTTGTAGTTTTATAGTTGATAGTCAGATAGATATAGTTTTGCTGCAAGAGATAAAATGCACGGAAGAGCAATTTCCTTATGCAGAGATAGAAAAGTTAGGATATGAATATGCTATCTATGGACAAGTTGCAAGAAATGGCGTTTGTGTTTTATCTAAATATCCGATACTGGAAAAACTAAAAATTGACATTGTAGAAGGTCATCAAGAAGCACGTTATATAGAATGTGTGATAAAACACACTAATCAGAAGGTAAGGGTAGGAAGTGTATACGTGCCAAACGGCCAAAGCCTAGACTCTCAAGCATTTGAATATAAACTCAAGTTTTTTGATAATTTATATAAAAGAATGGACAATTTACTGAAAAATGAGGAGATAACCGTTATAGTTGGCGATTATAATGTTGCACTGTATGAAATTGATGTTTTTGATTCAGATTTATTAAATGGCCAAGTGTGCTTTCATATAAAAGAACGTGAGAAGTTAAGAGCAATCCTAAATTTGGGGTATAAAGACGCATTTAGAATATCCCACTCCAATTTGCAACAATTTACTTGGTGGCATTATCAAGGCAATTCGCTCAGAAACAATCAAGGAATGCGAATAGATTATATGCTATTATCGCCACAAGCTGTAGATAAATTGGAAACATGCTACATAGATGATAGATTGCGTAAGCTAGAAAACCCATCTGATCATACTCCTGTTGTATGTATTATAAAACAACAGCAGACCTCTTACATAACTCACTTTTGGCAAATCTAAGGGTTATGGCTGCTGTCCTGTGCTTTTAGCTGGCTGATCCAAAGTAACTTGTTCAAGCACAGTAGACTGACTCTTTTGAGTAAGTTGCTCCTCAGCTGTTACAGCAGGTTGATTACTCTGCTCAGTTTCATTAACTTCGGATCCTAAAATTTTATTGATACCATCGCTAATTTCATTATCCCATTCTTTTCTTTCCTTTTCATCTCGTGGGTCATATAAAGTACCTTTTTTATTATTTGAAAAAAGAACTTCAACTCCACTCTTTACGACAAGTATTGTGCCGATAGCAGCAAAAACTACTCCGATTGTGGTAGGACCAAAAATTGACATTAGAATAGTGGAAAGAAGGATAGGAAAAAAGATCTTGCTTAAGAACGTTGTTACCATCTCTTCATCACTGAGCGGTGGCTCATCCTCCTCTTTTTTATCTTTACTTAAGAATGATATTTTTTTTTTCATCCCATTCATAAAAGAGCTAAAAAAGTTTTTAGGATCTACCTTTATTCCAAACGGCCACCCGGGAAGCTTTATGAATGAATGTTTAGCTTCTGTACCGCGTATATCAGCTACACACTTGGTTATTATTTGCTGTATTTTATCATTATTTAATTTCTCTTCTCTAGCTAAGCCTTGCTTCCTAATTTCTTCAAACACAGAAAGTAAAAGCTGACAAAAGTTTTCTTCACTGAGTAACTTTATATCTTCTGGATTGACATTATTGAATATCTTACCACTGTTCTCAAATACAAAAGTAAAAATTTTCTTTTCATCTTCATTATTTAATTGCTTTAATTGTTTGTTTAATGACTCCAGATCACGATGTAATTTTTGTTTTTCTTTATCTGAAAGTTCTTCTTTCAATTTCTGTTTCTTCTTTTCTATTTCCTGTTTCGTTTGCTTTTCTAGATTTTCTGGATTTTTTAAAGTATCTAGGAAAGCACGATAGACTGCCTGATATTCCTCTTTTTCAAAAATTTTCTCATCTTTGCTAGTTACCTGATTTGAAGGTTCCAAATTCTTTGTTTGTGGAGTTAATATTTTTGTCATAACTGAGTTACTCACATTTACTATACTTTAATTGTAGCATATTTTTCATATTAATTCAAATAATCTATACTCTTAGAATCCGCCATGTTTCAGTCATAATTAAGAGCCCAGTTGTCGCCAACTTTTATTTCTACTTCAAGTGGTATAGAAATTTCTATTGCATTTTCCATTACGTCTTTCATAAGTTCTGCCGTTTCTTGTACCTTTTCATTCTCTACCTCAACCAGTAGTTCATCGTGAACTTGGAGGATTATTTTACCTATCTTCAACTGATCAAAAAGCTGAATCGTCGCACGTTTTATTATATCAGCAGCGGTTCCTTGCAGTGGTGCGTTTATTGCTGCCCTTTCTGCAAATTGTCTTACATAAGGAATTGTATTGTTTATGTCTCTTACAAAGCATCTTCTGCCAAACAAAGTTTCTACATAACCATGCAATCTTGCGATAGACACTGCTTTTTCCATATAGGCCTTTATTTCTGGGTAACAGGAAAAATAGTAATTAATGTATTCAGCAGCCTCCGCAATGGTAATTCCAAGCCGCTTTGCAAGACCAAATGGGCTAATGCCATATATAATTCCAAAATTAATGGATTTTGCCTTGCGTCTTAATTGCTCATCTATTTCTTGCACTCCAAAAACTTGCCTAGCGGTGATATCGTGAATATCTTGTCCGTTCGCAAAAGCTTCTTTAAATGCTGCAACGTTTGCAACGTGTGCCAGGAGTCTCAATTCTATTTGCGAATAGTCGGCAGAAATTATCTTGTATCCTTTTGGTGCAATAAACGCTTGTCTGATAAGATTTCCCTCTTCGCTTCTGATAGGAATATTCTGTAAATTAGGATTGCTGGAGCTCAGCCTTCCAGTTGCAGTTGCAGTCGTTGAAAAGTTTGTGTGTATCCTACCATCAATGGGATCAACTTGCTTTATTAGCGCATCAGTGTAGGTGCCTTTTAATTTACTTAAATGTCGCCAACTTAAAATTTTACCTGCAATTTCTACCCCTTCTTCTTCGAGTGCCTCTAGAACTTCATAATTGGTGCTATACGATCCAGATTTTGACTTCTTCTTTTTACTTAGCCCCATTTTATTAAATAAAATATCACTTAATTGTTTTGGTGACGCAATATTAAATCTTTCCTCTGATAAGTTATATATCTCATCTTCAAGCACGGCAATTACCTGCTGAAATTTATCGAACAGCTCCTGTAATTTTTGTATGTCCAGTAGTATTCCATTTTTCTCCATATCAAATATTACTTTCATAAGTGGCTTATCGAAGCGCTCGTAAATTGTGAACAATTTTTCCTGAAATAACCCCTGCTTTAGCTTTTCATGAATTGCTATTAAAGTTTTTGCCGAGAAAATTTCTGCATTTCCACTCAAATTATGTGCAATTATGTTTGGAATACTGTGATCATGCTTTCCTGTATCGAGGCTATATGACATGATCATCAAATCATCAACTGATCCTAGCACTTTCTCCATCGCAGGAAAGATTTTTCTGATTTCTTTTATATTATGGACTATTTTAAGCATCCCATTTGAAGGTAAAGTTGAGCTAACTACAATGAGCGCATCTTGTATACGGTTTTGATCTATATGAAAAACATTATCTTTGCTGTAAGCTAAGCTTAATGAGTTGTTTTCAAAGTGGCAATAAATTGCGATTTTGCCCTCATATCTACAATGCTCCAAGAATTTTTCTAATTCTTCGCTACTATATTCTGTTTTCTTTTCTGTGCTAGATCCATTATAAGAAAAAAGCTTTTCCATTTTACCTATTAAGGAATTGAATTCATACTTCTTTAAAAAGGATAATAATTTCTCCATATTTGGAGAATGGACTTCATATTTTGCAATATCATGTTGAAGGTCTACTTTTTCGCATAGTGATAAAAGTTCTCTTGAAATTAGTGCTTTTTCCTTATGTTCGGTAAGAATATTACGAATTCTCGTTTGCTCGATGTTATCAATGTTCTCTATAATATTATTCAATGAATCAAATTCATCTAGTAATTTAGCTGCAGTCTTCGGCCCTATTCCTGGAACGCCTGGAATGTTGTCAGATGCATCACCAGTTAGAGAAAATAAATCAAGAAGCTTGTGTGAGTTTACACCAAATTTTTCTACTATTTGTTTTTCATCTATATATATATTTTTAATGGGGTCGAATATTAAAATATTGTGGTTCAAGAGTTGAAATAAATCTTTATCTGATGAAACGACTACCACTTTAAAGTCTTTGTGGTAGGCGTATTTTGCAGCTAGTGTTGCGATTATGTCATCTGCTTCATAACCTTCAATTTCTTCATAGCTGAGGTTAAAAGCTTCTATGGCTTCCCTCAGTATGGTGAACTGTGGAATTAGATCCTCAGGAGGCGTTACTCTGTTTGCTTTGTATTCAGGATATAAATTGTGCCTAAAATTCTTTTTCCCTGCATCAAGTGCTATAGTTAAGTAGTCCGAATGGGCAATGTACTTAAGAACCATATTCAGAAAGCCATATACACCACCTATTGGCATTCCTGTTGTGGTAATTAAGTGAGGTAGTACATAGTAAGCTCTGAAAAGAAAACCATAGCCATCGATGATTGTGAAAGTTTTTTCTTTCATTGTAGATATTTATGCGTGCTTTTGATCGTCCACTATTTAGCTGCGAAAATCAAGTTTTTGTTTTTCTGCTTTTGGGCATTGTAAGAGATTTTACCGAAAATAGCATTCATGCATGGTTATACCAATTCTCATTAGACTTCTTGCATAACCATATAACGAACTTTTATTGGGAATAGAAACAAAAAACTTACTTGACAAGCCTCGCCAGCCCCCTTATTATGAAACTGAAGGTATTCAGTTATCTTCATCTGTGCAGATTAAACAGCAAGAAAACAACGTAGTTGGCGTCTTATTTTTAATTTTTTGCACTATGTGCACCTTATGTCTTCACAATATTTCTAGGTTTTTACCTACACAAGCTGAAACGCGCTTATAAGTCGTCTAAGACAGTATAGTACGCCAATTTGCAGGATTAGAGAGTGACAACTAGCTAACACGGGATTTCTTTTGCCTTTTTTTCTG
>NZ_JAPQLL010000070.1:55330-61342 GCF_028981865.1 Wolbachia endosymbiont of Drosophila nikananu
GCACTATGTGCACCTTATGTCTTCACAACATTTCTGGGTTTTTACCTATATAAGCTGAAACGCGCTTATAAGTCGTTTAATACAGTATAGTACGCCAATTTGCAGGATTAGAGAGTGACAACTAGCTAACACGGGGTTTCTTTTGCCTTTTTTTCTGCTTAGTAAATTTCTTAAATATTAAAGCTAAGGTTAGTTGCATTTAAAAGCAGCTAAATTGCAGTGTTTAAGACTTAAAAAACGCCAATACTGAAAATAGATGTTAACCGGGGCTTTTTTTGCCTTTTTTTTCGTTTGGTAAATTTCTTAATGTTTGTAGCTAAACGACAACCGTCATCCTGCAGCGGGATCTCTTGTTAGCGGATGAGATACCGCGAATGAATCGCGGTATGACGGTTCGCGGTGGCATGACGGTTAAGTAGGGTGTCATCCCAGTGCGTGACACTGGGATCTAGCCTTTATTATTTGGTTGAAATTAAGTCTTCTGGATCCCAGTGTCACGCACTGGGATGACGAGAAAGGAGCACTGGGATGACAAAAAAGGGGCTACTCGGATGACAGGAGAAGGAGGTTACTTGCATGACACCCTTCCTAGTGGAGATTCTTCTCAAATCGCAATGTTTGTTCAGTTTTTGAACTTACGTATCCAATTTCATTTTCTTTTATTTCTCTATAACTTGGCCATGTAGAATTTTTTATATGTAATCCAGTACCTATTGCAACCAAAGCAGCTATAACACCACAAACCACCGCACCAGCTACATATGGAACCATTACAGCAGCAGCAATGAATAATCCTGTAATAACAACTCCAACAATATCTTTTGTCAATGAGGTGTAAAAATCCTTTTTGCTTTCTTTATATTTAGTACTAACTGGAGGCGCTGTTGCTACAGGTCTACTACCAATGCTCCCATTACTGCTGCAAGGTTTTGCTCCATTTTCTTCTACATTAGGTGTTTCTGGTGTAATAAAGTTTAAGAGCACCTGAATAATTTCTTCAACTTGTGTAGTTTGTTCTTTATCCATGGCCACCTTTAAAGCCTTTTGCACATTTTCATCATTTACATGACCTAACAATAATTTAACTCCCTGGACATACTTTTGAGTAACAGCACAGAGCAAAGCATCAAATTTTTCTTCTTCATTAAACTTACCACTATCTAGGAATATTCTTACAACATCAGCTTGCTTAGTCGTGATAGCTTCGCTCAATCCAGCTTTTACATATTTGAGTTGACCAGTATTGCCTTTAGTTTTCAAATCTGTGAGTAATTTAATAATTTGTAGAAATATAGCACGATCATTGGTATTATCTGTAATATTAGGTCCCTCTGAATTAACAATATGCCCAAGTAAAGTATAATGATATTTATTTGCTCTTTTTATATTTATCCTATTTTCTTTGAGCTTTTCACCAAACTCCTCAGCAGTTATATCAGGATTTTGAGTTACAATTTCCTTTATCTCTTCATAAGTCATATCAAATTTTACCACTATTACTATCTAATTTATTACAGCAACTTTCCCACAACCAGTCAAGACATATTGCAGTCTAAAGTGGCATGATATATATTGGATTCTTTATTTATGATTCTCGAGCAAATGATGGAAGATTTAGCTTATAAATTAGTTAAAGTGACTGAAGCTGCAGCACTTGCTGCATATAAACTAGCAGGCTTCGGTGATGAAAAAAAGGCCGATCAGGTTGCAGTTGATGCAATGCGTACAGTATTAAGTTCAATGGAAATAAATGGTACTATCGTAATTGGCGAGGGGGAGAGAGACGAAGCTCCTATGCTGTATATTGGGGAAAAGGTTGGTACAGGAAATGGTCCTGAGATTGACATCGCTGTTGACCCACTTGAGGGCACTACGATTTGTGCTCATTACAAATCAGGGGCAATGTCCGTTCTTGCTGCAACGAAAAAAGGTAATTTTTTACATGCACCTGATGTTTATATGGAAAAGATAGCAGTGGGAAAAAATCTCCCAGAGGGTGTAGTCTCACTAAAAAATAGCATTGAGAAAAATCTAGACAATTTAGCCAAGGCAAAAGGATGTAAAGTAAATGATCTCGTGGTAACTGTACTTAAACGTGAAAGGCATGATGAATTAATATTGAAAATCAGGAAGTTAGAAGCAAAAGTTAAACTAATAGATGGTGGTGATGTTGCGGCCGTAGTTTCACTAGTAAATGGCAATCATGATATGTATATTGGTATAGGAGGAGCACCAGAGGGAGTGCTTGCGGCTGCAGCGCTAAGCTCAATCGGCGGCCAGATGGAGGGAAGATTAGTACTTGACACGGATCAGTTAAGAGAAAGAGCAAAAAGTTTGAATATTGATGACCCAGAAAAAGTCTACACCGTAAAAGATATGGCAAAAGGTGAATCAGTGTTTATTGCAACTGGAGTAACAAACGGAGAACTTGTGGATGGAGTTAAATTGAATCATAATACCTATTCAACTAATTCTTTAATAATTCTGCCTAATAGGCTGATAAAGCTGCAAGTTATAAGTTAGGTTAATTATTTTTCAATATATTATGTAAGAGTTAAAGGGAGTGTTAAAATGTTAGATTCATTTTCTCAAGAGAAACTAATTGTATAAGAAGTTCCTCAAGACGGACATAAAAAAAGGCTGAACCCTTTTCAAAACCTTCTATCTATTGTGTCTTAAACCACTCTGCTGAACGGAGACAGTTTAGGCTGTTATGCCTGGCGGCTTTGTTGGAATAAGTTTTCAACACTGCTAACAATAAAGTCAGTGATACCGTCAGCTACCTTATCGAATTTATTGTTTATATCTTTTCCTATTTCTTCATTTTTAACATATTCGTGTAGAGCTAAAGAAGTTATAGCTGCACATGCTGCAATCAAGCCAGTTTGTGCTATCATAAGTAGTGATAGCCCACCTACAAATATGGACACTAACCCAATAGCTAGATTCATAATTTTACTTTGTGTTGTTTGTTGTGCTACTTGATTTTGACCTGCTTCCTTCTTTTCAAGAACGTTTGATGTTGTTTTTAAGGCAACTTTTATCGCTATTGCTGCAACTGAAACCATAATTAGCCCTATAGCTATTTTTGCTAAAGGAAGAATCGACGGCAGCATCATTGCAAATAACAGCGAGCCAGCTACTATAGTTAACCACTTCTCATTTATTTTTTTAGGTTGATTTGTGTTAGTGTTTATTGTTACCCTCCACTTTACTTATGATTTACCTATATCTAATATAAAATACAGAGATAGTCAACGTATTTTATGAAAGGGCGCGTTAAAAGTTTTTTTATGTTGTTCTTCGCCGCCTCGTGGTTAAATTTGGAATCTTAGAAAGAGTTACGTATTATTTAAAATTCTTGTATACTGTTTTGAATCAGTTAAATAGATAATGAAGTGCAGGACGCAGTTTTAATTTTACAAGATGGTAAATGCTTTTGGGGAAAATCAGTGGGTAAAAAAGGCAAGTGCATAGGTGAGGTCTGTTTTACCACTGGTATGACCGGTTATCAGCATACTATAACTGATCCTTCTTTTGCCGATCAAATTATAACGTTCACTTTTCCTCATATTGGTAACATTGGAATAAACCATAAAGATAATGAGGGAGAGAAAATTTTTGCAAGTGGTGTGGTTATGTGTGAACTTTCTTCTATGTCCCACCCTTCTTCATATATCAGTTTAAATGATTGGTTAGAGAAAAATAACGTGATTGGGATATCAGGAGTTGATACTAGAGCTTTAACGAGACATTTGAGAGAACATGGATCTCAAAATGGAATGATATGCTCATCGAGTAAGGCGCATGCGTTGGACAAATTGAAGGAATACAAATCTGTAAATGGGATAGAAATAACCAATAAAGTCAGCTTGCATAGTAATTTTAAAAATGACCTTAATGCAAAATATAGGGTTGTAATTGTTGATTTTGGCGTAAAAATCAGTATAGTTTCACGCTTAATAGAACTTGGTTGTACAGTTGAATTAATCAGACCAAGCACAGGTTTTGCTCAAAAAGTGTTGAGTACGAATCCAGATGGTATAGTGCTTTCAAATGGTCCTGGTGATCCGCAAGAAATAGGAGAAAGTATAGTTTCAGAAATAGACATTATTATAAAATCTAAAATCCCAATTTTTGGCATATGCATGGGTCATCAATTACTTGCGATTACTTTGGGAGCAAAGACCATCAAGATGGATATTGGTCACCGAGGGAGTAACCATCCAGTTTATGATGTAATTAGTGGAAAAGTTGAGATTACTAGCCAAAATCATGGTTTTGTTGTTGATTCAGCTTCTCTTCCAAGTAATGTTAAAATTACTCACATTTCTCTATTTGATAATAGTGTAGAGGGAATAATGATGAAGGATTACTCAGTCTTTTCTGTGCAATATCATCCAGAAGAAGCGCCAGGTACGCATGATTCGCATTATTTGTTTAGACGTTTTATTGACAATATTGTGTTGTATAAAATGGAATCTGCATGATTTTAATTAAGGTAGGTTTTATTGCTTGATTTTTTAATTTTAGGCGTTTAGTATTAAATACAATAAAAGCTTGAGTTAAGGTACTAAAATAGCGTTCTCTTAACAAATTTTTGCGGAGGAGTGACCGAGTGGTTAAAGGTAACAGACTGTAAATCTGTCCGCGTGAGCGTACGTAGGTTCGAATCCTACCTCCTCCATTGTGCGGGTATAGCTCAATGGTAGAGCTCTAGCCTTCCAAGCTAGTGACGTGGGTTCGATTCCCACTATCCGCTCTTTTTTTTGTTGTATTTTTATAAAATCAACATATTATTTATTGATGTATTTGTATTTTAGGTAGAAAAGTTTAAATTATGACAGCAGTAGTGGAAGCATTTGGAAAGCCACATGTAAATGTGGGAACAATAGGCCATGTGGATCATGGGAAGACAACGTTAACAGCGGCAATAACAAAGCATTATGGAAATTTTGTAGCGTACGATCAGATAGATAAAGCGCCAGAAGAAAGGAAGAGGGGGATAACGATAGCAACAGCGCATGTTGAGTATCAGACGGAAAAAAGGCATTATGCACACGTTGATTGTCCTGGACATGCTGACTATGTAAAGAACATGATAGTAGGTGCAGCACAGATGGATGCGGCAATATTGGTAGTGTCGGGGGTTGATGGGCCAATGCCACAAACGAGAGAGCATATATTGCTAGCGAAGCAGGTAGGTGTTGGATATATCGTGGTGTATATAAATAAAGCTGATGTTGCTGATGCTGATATGATAGATTTGGTAGAAATGGAAGTGAGGGAATTGCTGAATAAATACGGATTTCCAGGGAATGAAGTGCCTGTGGTAGTGGGGTCTGCATTGAAAGCGCTGGAGGATGACAGCAGCGAATATGGAAAGAAATCAATAGATAAATTGATGGGAAAGTTAGATGAATATGTGGCGGTCCCACCAAGGCCTGTGGATTTACCATTTCTATTGCCAATCGAGGATGTATTTTCGATATCGGGGCGAGGAACGGTGGTAACAGGAAGGATAGAGAAGGGGGAGATAAAGACGGGAGAAGAGATAGAGATAATAGGTCTGAAAGCGACGCAAAAGACGATATGCACAGGTGTAGAAATGTTTAAGAAGTTGCTGGATAAGGGGAGTGCAGGACTCAATGTAGGAATATTGCTCAGAGGAACAAAAAGAGAAGAAGTGGAGAGAGGGCAAGTATTAGCAAAACCGGGGACGATAACGCCGCATAGAAAGTTTAGGGCGGAGGTTTATATATTAAAGAAAGAAGAAGGAGGAAGGCATACACCATTTTTTGCAAATTACCAGCCACAGTTTTATTTAAGAACAACGGATGTAACTGGGAGCATAAAATTGCTAGATGGGAAGGAGATGGTAATGCCAGGAGATAATGTGAGTGTAGAAGTAGAATTGCAAGTACCGATAGCAATGGATAAGGGATTGCGTTTTGCGATAAGAGAAGGCGGTAGAACTGTTGGTTCTGGTGTTGTTTCTGAGATTTTGGAGTG
>NZ_JAPQLL010000070.1:61392-72298 GCF_028981865.1 Wolbachia endosymbiont of Drosophila nikananu
GTGTCAAGCACTGGGATGACAGGAAGAGAAGGCTACTTGGATGACACCTTGACGATTTGAAGAATCATCATACCGCTACGAGTTAGCGGCTAAGAGATACCGCGGCGGTATGACGTAGAATTTTATAACCCAGTGTCCAATCTGGATTCCAGTTAGCGTTTTCAGTAACTAAGAAAAGTGCTTCCCCTTTTTAGAGAACTGCATATAATAGATTTGACATTGCAGTGCATTGTGCAAACAAAATTTCCAATACTACAGGAGGCTTTATGAATAAGAAATTTCTCTATTCACCATTGTCAATAAAAAGCATAGGAGAAAACGGTGTATTTTCTGGTTATGCTAGCGTTTTTAATATAGTTGATAAACAAAATGACCTGATCTTACCCGGAGCATTTAAGGAAAATTTAAACAGAAATAAAATAAAATTCCTTTGGCAGCACAATCTAGGTGAACCTATAGGTAATATTATAGATATTTGCGAAAATGATGTTGGCCTGTATATAACCGCACACTTACTTTTGGGCATCCAAAAAGCAGAGGAAGCGTACTTAATGCTCAAAACTGGAGTAATCAATGGACTTTCCATCGGCTATATACCTATAAAATATGACATTGATCATGAAAGCGGGGCAAGAATATTAAAACAAGTAGAATTATGGGAAGTCAGTTTAGTCACTTTTCCTGCAAACTTAGCTGCTCAGGTAATCAATGTGAAAAATCAGAACAATGAACAGGAAATATTAGCAAGAGCGATAGAAAAAGCAAATGCTGTACTTGCAGACATGTACATTTCTGCTTAAAGTGCATTAGGCGGGCAAAGACTTTACCATAATTTGATACCTGCGTTAGTATTTATTTAACATTTATACTAATATATATAACTTTATTACTATTAAAATTTTCTGCAAATTAAAATTAAAAAATAAGGTAATTTTATGCTAAATATTAATGATAAGGTTAATTATAAAATTAATATTAAACGAAAGGAAAAAAAATACAGCTGGTCTACTGTATTTGCTTGGTTATATCTAAAAACGATTGGACGAATATTGCCCAAGAGATGGAACAGATGGGCAGAAAATATTTTGTACTGCGATAAAACTACTGCAAACAATGAAGTTCAAACTGATGCTTTTAAGACAATAGATGGAAGTGTTCAAGTTGACTTAAAACCTGAAGTTGTAGAGAAAGAGAGCCAAAGTGTAGTGATAAACAAAGATGGAGGGGTTCAGACTGATGGAGTAGCATTGATAACAGAGGAAGATGATGAAGCATTAAAAGAACAGCTGGAGGGCATAAGTCAGGAATTAGAACTTGAACGTTTACGAAATGCTTCCTTAAAAGGAGAAAATAGAAAAGGAGAAAATAGAGAATTACGATCTGCAATTGAAGGACTTGAAAAGAGTTATAAGGGACTTACAGAAGATGCAGGCGAACGAGAAGAGGAACTAACCAAATACAAACAAGATAAAAAAGCAATGCAGGATAAAGTTGATGAACAACAGAAAACTATATTTGATCAATACATGATAATAAGAGAGCAAGGAGACGAAATTGAAGCTACTAGGAAAGATAATGAAAGTCTGCAAGCACAAATAATAGAACCTAAGAGTAGGTTAAAGGACAAGGAGGATAAATTAATTGAATTGAATCAACAATGGCAAGCTAGTAAATTAGTGGCTTTACTTAAATCACGGACTGATAAATTGCGGCAGGCTAAAAACAAAAATACTGAATTAGAAAATAAAGTCAGTGACTTAGGTCATGAAAACGAAGCTCTACGATTAAGTGTGAATACATTGACTGCTCAATTGGGTGAAATGGAGAACTTGGGGAAGCAATTACAAAGTGTTCAAGAATCTAAACAACAATTGGAGATTGATTTAGAAGGTCAATTGAAAGCTGACACTAAGAAACTACAGGAAGCAAAAGAAGGTCAATTGGCTAAAAAGGTAGGTGCAGTGAGTACAGTATCTACTGCAAAATCAACTACTGAATCAACTCTTTCAAAATTACGAAACTTGCCCAATAAGTTTTCTAGGGATAAGGGTCTCAATAACTTTTTATCTGGGAAAAACGAGGAGTTAAAAAAAGGTTTTCCTGAATTTAAAGAAAAACACTTTTGCTATAACGTGCTTAATGAAACTATAAAGTCTCTATCAAATCAAGATGATGGCAAATTTGAAAGCAGTAAGCTGCTTGAATTATTAGAAAGTAATTTGAAACAATCCGCAAGGGAGATCATAGAAGCCAAGGTTAAAGAAGTTGTCAACAAACATTGGAACATTGGAAAAAATGTAGGTAAAGAACTACAAGATGACATGTTAAAAACCAAGTTGTCACTTTCTGTTAGAAAATGCGTAAAAGAATTCAAACAAAAAGAAGGGGTAAATAAGATTGTAAACTCTATCTTGCACAGCTTTAATAGCGAAAATAATAATAACGACTCAGGAAATTTACTTAAAAAAAATGTTGTGAAAGAGCTAGTAGAAGCTAGAATGAGATTTTTTTTAGATAAGATTCAAGAGTTAAAACTGACATCAAGCATAAGAGATAAATTTTTATCAAAAGAATACACACCTAATTCCTCGATGGGTCATGCTAATACTGTAAGCGTACATTTATTGAATGCTCAGGGAGTAGACTAAAGTAGACCCTTAGCATAAAGCACCAGCTCCTCTTTTGTTAAAGTGTAGGAGCTGTCTTCCCAATGTTGTTTTAGCAACTCCAAGCTCCTACCTAAACTTTTTCCTGGCTGGTGACCTATACTTATTAAATCATCGCCAGATAAAGGAAATTTTGGAATATTGAATGTGTTAGCAAACGAAATGTATTTATCAATATTTTCTCCAGACTCAACACCACAAATTTTCACTAAATCACAATATAATTCTCTACTAAACAAAGATATGTATTTTTTTTGCTCTTTTTCTGAGAGTTCTATTTTGATATTGTTGGATAGTAAAAACGACAGCTTTTTCTTTTGCTTGTTCGAAAGACGTAGAAACTTGCTTACATATTCTCCAAGACTTAGCCTGTCATTTTTGGTGGTCCTAAGGAGTAACGCTAATTTTACTAGCACATCAGTGCCGAAAAGAAGTGACGAAGACAGAATTTCGCATTTTACTTCTTTTGGGATAATCTTTTGCAAAACATTAGATTCTTGCATGCTCTTAAGTGTTGGAAAAGGATCATTGCACTCCAGCAATTTAAGTATTTCATCTCTTATTCTCTCTCCAGAGAGGTTTTGGATCATATGCGAATGCTTTTTGCATACGCTTAGTATTTCATCACTCAAATCTCCGACACATATTTTTGCATGAAAACGAAATGCTCTTAAAATACGTAGATAGTCTTCTTTAATTCTATCTTCAGCGTTGCCTATAAAGTTTAACCTTCGCGCCTTTAAGTCCTCTATACCACCAAAGTAATCATATATATGGCCATGCTTATCTGCATATAGAGCGTTAAATGTAAAGTCACGCCTTGAAGCATCTGTTTGCCAATTATTAGTAAATTCTACTTTCGCATGCCTGCCATCACATTTCACATCATGTCTTAGTGTTGTAATTTCAAAAGACCTCTGATTTAAGATTGCAGTGATAGTTCCATGTTTTAAGCCAGTTGGAATAGTTTTTATATTACGGAGTTTTAACGCTTTAATTGCTTGATCAGGCAGAAGATTGGTAGCGAGGTCAATGTCGCGAACGTCACGCTGCAAAATTGAGTCTCTCACACACCCGCCGACAAGCCTAGCCTCACCACCAAATTCCTCTATGGCATCGATAATTAAACTAGTCTCATGGTCAACTTGCATTTAGTTAGTATATGCTGCAGTTCATATTATATGAAATGCAAGCAAAAAGCCCTATATAAAAATATACAGGGCTATGAAAATTTATTCTACAAGTATTTGTTGTGGATGAAATGGTTGTTCTGCCATCGATTCCGTACCACATCTTGAACTTAGTAAACTTGAAGGGTTTTGCTCTTCAGAATGCCCTATGTGCTGCTTTATATCACTAACGCACTGTTCTACAACATCACAAATTTTTCCATCAGCATTTTCTGCCAATAACTCATCAAATCTCTTCTCAACCTCTGCTCTCTCAGAGATATCCTTTGAAAGGTTACAATATTCCAAGATCTCGTCTATTTGAAGTTTTTTTGCTCTTGTTTTGCTAAACTTTTTTTCCTATCAAGCAATGGCTCGAAATGAGCATGGCCTTTGTTTATTACATGCAAAACACTACTGTCGTCATAATCAACTTCACCTGTACTTTTTGAACCTGAATCATCTATTAATTGATGCAAAGACAGATCTTGGTTATCAACAGTCTGGTTCTCTATAACATGCAATTTTACATCATACTTCTCACAAAGTATTCTGCCTTCAACTTCAGGACCACCCCATCTATCGTTACGCATAATGTTTGCTGTATAATCATCTATAGTTTCACTATGGTGCTGGCCATCATTATCGTAACTGTTAGCAATAGAATGTACAAACCATTCTGGCGGATTGTTTTGTGCAAATTCCTTGCAGTTTTCTCGTAACTGCTCGACATTAACTTCTATCCCCTTTTGTTGCTCTAAACTTTGTCTAAACGAGTCAAAAAAACAGCTTCCATTACCAATTGCTTGTCCTATATGGAAATTGTCAGGGTAAGAATTACTATTTAAAGAAGTTACTTCACTCTCAACATCATGAAAATCACTTAGTAGCTTCCGTTTCCTAGATTCAACCATAATTTTTACCTTAATTTAAGCTATATGTTACTATACCAACAAAATTGTTAATAAGCGACTAATTAAGTATAGCAGAAATTTTTAAATTATGCAATAATTATGGCTTTAAATAGCAAATATGAGCTTTAACTGTGGTATAGTTGGGTTACCAAACATAGGAAAATCAACCTTATTTAATGCACTTACAGAGTCAAGTGTAGCTGAAGCTGCGAACTACCCTTTTTGTACAATCGAGCCAAATATAGGCAGGATTTCGATAAAAGATCAGCGCTTGAAACAAATCGCAGCAATTGCCGGTTCAGAGAAGACAATCTATAACCAATTAGAAGTTGTGGATATTGCAGGCCTGGTAAAGGGTGCGAGCAAAGGTGAAGGGCTCGGTAATAAATTTTTAAGCCATATCAGAGAAGTTGATGCCATCGTTCATCTGCTCAGGTGCTTTACGGATGACGATATCAGCCATGTACACAGTAAAATAGATCCAATATCAGATGCTGAAGTAGTGGAAATGGAATTAATCCTAGCTGATATTGATAGCATAGAAAAAAGGCTTTCTCAATTGGAAAAGAAAGCAAAGCAAGGTGATAAAGAGCTAAAGAGACAACTTGAATTAATGCAAGAGGTATTAGCTACTTTAAAATTAGGTAAATCTGCAAGAAGTTTGGAGAATATCGATGGAGATGAGATGAAGTTGCTTCAATTGCTGACAACAAAGCCCGTTATGTACGTTTGCAATGTTGAAGATACAAATGTTATAACTGGCAATGAATTATCTAAAAAGGTAGAGAGAATGGCGGAGGAAAATAAAAGCAAATTTTATTGCATTTCAGCAAAACTTGAAGCAGATATTGCAAATCTTGATAGTGAAGAGGAAAAACAGAGTTTCTTGTCAGAATTTGGCTTACAAGAATCAGGCCTTGATGGAGTAGCGCATATTATGTATGAAGTGCTGAGTATGATAACTTTCTTTACTGTGGGCCCCAAAGAAGCACGGGCATGGCCAGTAAAAATAGGATCAACAGCTGACAAAGCAGCAGGTGTAATTCACACTGATTTTGAAAAAGGCTTTATAAAAGCAGAGACAATAAGCTTTGCAGACTATATAAAATATGGAAGTGAATCAGCTTGCAAAGACGCAGGAAAAATTCGCTTTGAAGGCAGAGATTATATCGTGCAAGATGGCGATATAATGCACTTTAGGTTTAATGTGTAGCTTTGGGAGAAGAAACTCCTCCTTCTACAGTGTATTCGTTTAGGGGAGAGGTTTAAGAAACAATTGATCTTACCCAGAAAAAGTAATGCAAAAAATCTATTGGTTTTTTATCTAAGGCATTTTTTACTGTAGATTAATCATTTGATTATAGTATTATCTTAATTAAGCTTATGCTTGGAATATTTATGAAGAGTATTTTATACTTTGTATTATTAGTTGTTGTATTTGGATCACTGAGCCTATTTGCTGTAGAGCAATTTGAAGAAAAGAAAATTGAATCAGTTCATAAAAACGAAAATGTAGGTATAAGGAAGCAAGATAGCACAAATCAAAAAGATGAGTTGAAAAGCAACGTCGATGCTAAACAAACACAGGAGGCTGAGAGCAAAAGAGTAACCGATAAAGAGAAGCTGAAACAAAATGAGAACAAAGCTTCCGTGGTTGAAAAAACTATAAGTGAAGGTGAAAGGATTGATAAAGATTTGCCAAATGACCAGCTAGAAGAAAGTACAGGCGAATTTGCTCAAAATTTACCAAATGTGGCCAATAAAGAAGTGAATAAAGATTTGAAACCAGAGCCTTTGCCTTTAAGTGCTGATTTAAATGAGAATACAACTGACCAGCAAAAAAATCTACAAGCTGATCAGAAGATTGATATAAAAGATAATGAACTTTCAAAAAGTGATGCGAGTCAATTATTAGAGGGAAAAAAAGAAAAAGTAGAGAATCAGTTTGAAGAAAAAAAAGTGAAAGAAACAAACAATAATTCTAAGAGAGTAAAACCTATAACTAAAAAAGATGAAGAAGAGCAAAGTGAAAAGAAAAATTTACAAAAATGGACAAAGCTAAACAGAGAAACAATAAAAGAATGGGTTCATAAAGATATACAAAGCAAGTCAATATATAAACGACAATATGATAGCCTTAATGAGCATCTTCCTACAACTGTATTTATTGATGATTACAGTAAGCAATTTTTTTACTGTATTAAGAAAAATAACTTACCTTGCTTAAGAGGAATAATAAGTAAGCTAGAAAAAATTGGATTAACAACTCAAAAGATACTAAGGTTTAGAAATAAATTGGGTGATACTCCTCTCATTTATTCGGTTAAACAAGGTGAGGTAGAAATAGTGCGCTTTCTCTTATTACAAGGCGCTGATCTTAGAGTAGTTAGTAATAATTTTCAATCCCCAATTGATATAGCAATCGAAAAAAAGCAGATCAATATAATAAATGCGATTGCCGAAATGATGCCACACCTTTTGGAGGATAGAAAAATAGACAATAAAGAAAGCTCAGTAATGTACGATTGGGCTGTGGAAACGAAAGAAAACAATGAGTCGCAGTGCGATAAGCAAGATGATTAGATTTTTGATATTAATTTTAGTTGGTCATTTATGTTATGGAAACGAAACAAATGATGAAAAAAATCAGATTAGTGATTTTTTAAACGCTCTACATGATGCAAAATACGTATCTTACAGTAAAAAAGACTTTGCTGAATTTTTGGTGCAGTGCCACAAAGAGGGCGTGCCAGAAGATTTTAAGAAAGGTTTTGGCTCTAACTTAAATGGAGCTAATTTTAGCCAATTGTACCTAAGTGGATCTGTTTTTGATGGAGTAAGTCTGATTGGTGCCGATTTTTCTAACACCGATTTATCCGACGTGTCTTTTATTGATGTTGATTTACGTGGTGCTAATTTTTCCAATGCTAATTTACATGGCATTAAAATAAAAGGTACAAATTTGAGTTTTACAAAATTTGTTTCTGCAAACTTAACAGATATTGTATTTGATCAGTCTAATGTTAGTTATGCTGATTTTATCAGTTCCGATCTCAAAAAAGTAAGTATGCACAACGTAATTGGTTTGCATACTAATTTCTCGAATATGAAAATGAATCTCTCCAACTTATCAAACTCGAATGTTAGCTACATAAATTTTAATGATAGTGAAATAAACGATACTGTTATGCAGAAAAATAACCTTGATAATGCAAGTTTCTTTGGAGTGGATGCATATAAATTAAAGATACAATTTTCTTCATTAAAAAATGCTAACATATATGGTACAGAGCTAAAAGAATCAGACTTTACAGGTAGCAATCTTTCCGATGCCTGCCTTAATTCTTCTATCATAATTAACAGTAACTTCGACGAAGCTAATTTAAGCAACACACAAATTTCCTATGTGAATGACGATAATTCAAGTTTTGTTCAATCTATACTAAATGGTTCCAAGATAAAACATGTATATGTTTCTGAAGCAAGTCTTCAGGATGCTGATTTATCCAATATTGATTTTAGTTTTAGTGAACTGCATCAAGTTAATGTCTCTAATGCTGACATTCATCATGGAAAGTTTCATAATACTAAAGTTGCGAATTCTAACATGAATGGCTCATTTTTTGACCATTCACTATTCACCTCTGCAAAGATAGAAGATTCAGATCTTTCTACAACTTCAATGTATAAGATAAAAATCCAAGACTCTCAAGTTTATAACAGTACACTTTCTCACCATAATATTGATTCCAGTGAAATAGAAAATTCAACATTCTTTAATTTATTAGCTGATAATTCGAGCTGGTCCAATTTAAAAGTAACTAATTCAAATTTTATTGAAAGCGATTTCAGATCTTCTTTGCTTCACGCTAATGCCTTTAGGAAAACTAGCTTTTTTCTTAGCAATTTGAGCAATTCAACAATTAGTGATATGTCTTTTCACTCTTCAAGCATATATAAAAGTTCAGTTGCTGATGCTCATTTAACAGATTGCAAGTTTGATAATTCAATTTTGATTGACAATCAAGGGCAGAAAAAACTTGCAGGGTTAGAAAATGCTATAACTTCAATTGGAGATTTGCAAGAGAAAATATCACAGGGTGAAAAATTTGATGTAAATTATTCTTACTTTGAATTTAAGAATATGAATTTAGAAAATGCTGATTTTTCTAATTCAACATTGAGTAGAGCAAAGTTTGTAAACGTTAATTTGAATAAGGCAAATTTTGAAAAGACCGATTTGCGCTATACTGTCTTTGATAACTCTTCTCTCATTGGCACCAACTTATCAAATTCTAATTTAGAAGGTTCTAGCTTTTTAAACTCTGATCAAAAAAGCGCCATGTTAAAAAATGCAAAGAAAAATGACCGTAAAAAGTGAGGGCGTATTATTGGTTCTATCCTCCCCTTCTGGAGCTGGAAAAACTACTATATCAGCAAAATTACTTGAGCGATTAACTAATTTAGTTAGGTCTGTTTCTATGACTACGCGCAAGCCTCGCTCCGGCGAAATAAATGGAAAAGACTATTTTTTCGTTACCGAAGAAAAATTTCACGAGTTATGCGAAGCTGGTCAGATGCTTGAATACGCCAAAGTTTTTGAGAATTTTTATGGTATACCAAGAGATTTTATAGAGCAAAACTTAAGCAGTGGAATAAGTGTTTTACTAAGCATAGACTGGCAAGGAGCATTTCACTTATTCAAGCTCATGAGAAAAAAAGTTGTGAGTGTTTTTATACTTCCCCCTTCAATGGAAGAGCTTAGGTTGCGTTTGCAAAAGCGTAATAGTGATGATGCGAGCGAAATAGAGCGCAGATTAGCCGAAGCTCAAAAAGAGATAAGCAAACGTGATAAATATGATTATGTAATAATCAATGATGATATTGATAAAAGTGTAGAAGAGATAAGCTCCATACTAAATAAAGAAAGACTTAAAAAACTAAAAGAAAAACCAAGTCTGGAAGATTTATAAAAGCATTGATCTGCAGCTATAGTTTCTTATCCTATAGCTATACCGCCGCGAACCGTCATACCGCCGCGGCGCTAACTAGTAGCGGAATGACGGTTTTTCAAATTGTCGTAAGTCAGTTTAGCTATATTTATTATTTTTTAAGACAAAATGGTTAAAATAGTAGACAACTGTTCAAGTGAGGATTTGACTATGATAACAGATTTTCTAATAGAAACTAGTTTTCTGCCTTTCCACCTATATTTTGATCACATATACAACGTTTAGCTCAATTTAAAAGTCAAACTTCTTGGTTGTTAGTTTAGTGCTGACAACTTAAATAGCTTTTAATATTGAGGTTTTAGTATGGGTATAGATCTAAGCGCACTAGCTACTAATGCAAATAAATTAGACGAATGCATAGATAAAAATAAAAAGCAAGAGCAAGATAGAAAAGACGAGCAATTGTACTGCATTATAGAGAGAAAGGTAAAAAAAGAAGAACACAAGCGTGAAAAACCAAGAAGTCGAGATGGAGCTCTCAAGAAATGTGAAAGGTTATTTGAGGAAGGTGCTAGCTCTGAAGTATTAACTAAATTAGAAGAATCACTTAGAGAACAAGAAAAATATTATAGGTATTATGTCCAATGCTTCCTTCCAGTGCTAGATAAAGCAATAGAACGATCGAAAAAAATATCAAATGAAATAAAAGAACGAGTAAAGCAAGTAATTTCAGAAATTACTGATAATAGCAAATATTGTTCTAATAGTATTACCCACAACCAAAATGATCGTAGGAATAGTGAAGATAGTGAAGCAGAAAGTGGCTACGGTAGCGATGTTGAAGATGATCATAAAGTAGAAATAAGCAACGAAATAACAAATAACAATGCTCTATTACTAAAAGCGATCAAAAATGGAAATAACAGGAAATTTAAAAAATATCTCAAAGATTGCACGGATATTAGCAGCATAAAAGATGAAAAAGGAAATAATATTTTACACCTTATCGCATCGCTCGAAAAGAAACAGAAATGCAAGTTTCTGGGTAACCTAATAAAAACGGTCACCAAGGAGGATCTAGCACAACTCATTAATAGTGAAAATTAGGACGCTCTTCAGGTAGCACTAATTAACAAGATAACAAAAGAAAAACATGAGTCTCATACAATTCGAAGTAACGATAACACACTTAAGTTTCTTACAAA
>NZ_JAPQLL010000070.1:72348-81721 GCF_028981865.1 Wolbachia endosymbiont of Drosophila nikananu
CTTGTTGCACTAAAGTATAGCCAAATTCTCGTGCCTTTTTGATCAAATTTTTTACAGCTCTCTCCTTATATCGTGTTTCATAGTATTCCATTCCTTTTTCTACATATTCTTGTCCGTATTTGAGCATACTATAAAATATGCATGCTATTTTTCTTGCAGTAGCTGTTATTGCTTTTGGTGCTCCTAATCGTTTTTTTAATCTCCTGTAGTATGCACCCAATGAACTTTTACTATTTCCTACAGAATTAGCAGCCATTCGAAATGCATTCGCAGCACGATTAATGACTTTACGCGTTCTTGTGCTAAACACTTTTTCTCCTGTAATTTTATTGGCAGGGCTGAGTCCTAACCACGATGAAAAGTGTTTTTCTGTTGACCATTTATTATGGTTTATACCAGTTTCTGAAATTATAGTCTGTATACTTAGTATATCAAGCCCTGGAACTTTAGTAAAATCCATACCAGTTATTCGGTGCAGTTCCTCGTGCAAAGCAAAGTCAGGCTTACTTTTTCTGTGCTTATTCTTTTCCTTACTCAACTGTTTACTTTCGTTAGATTTTGTTTCAAACGTTTTGTAATAGACCTCAATATTTCTATCACATTCTGCTATTTTTTCTTGATAAATATTATATAGTTCAAATTCTTGCTTTAGCGTGAATACATGTTCCTCTCTATAATCGCCAGCTAACGCTTTTGCTATAGTAGACTGATCATTTTTTATTCGTGCATCCCTGAATTGAGCCAATTTCCCAGAATCTCTTTCGCCTTTAATTATAGCCTTGATAATTTTCATACCAGTTACTCCTGTTATATCTCTTATAACTCTATGCAGTTGTATATTCATTTGAATTAATGCCTTCTGCATACGCAGAACATGTGTAGATGCACTTTCAGTGAGGTTCTTACGTTGTCGCACGTAACTACGCAATACACATATCTGGCTATCTGGCCTAAATGACCCTTGGAGTAATCCATAACTATGTAGTTGTTGTAACCACTGACAGTCCTGAACATCTGACTTTCTCCCAGGTACATTTTTTACATGTCGCGCATTTACCAACTTAACTTCAAAACCGTAAGATTCCAGTATTTGAAACAAAGGAATCCAATATACACCAGTTGATTCCATCGCTACGGTTGTAACTTTACACTTTTTTAACCACCTTGCTAAATTATGAAGGTCTTCAGTGAAGCAGCCAAATTTTTGAACACGTTGCTCATCTCTTCTCTCGGGTATACATACATAATGTACAGCCGAACCAACATCTATCCCTGCTGCATCAGGATTCATTACCTCTAATTTACTTTTTGTCATTGTAATTGACCTCCTATAACTTATAATGAAGAAGTATTTAAGCTTGGGACGGTTAGATTATACAATCTTCTAATCGAGGTAGTCGTAATAGACTCCATCAGTGGTTTAACCGTTCCTCCAAAACCATGCTCCCAAACGGGCACTCTAGCACCATTGAGCGTCCGGTTATAACTGCAAAAATACTTCTTAATAAATTATATTTAAAAATTGTTATAGCACTGGATAAAATAGTTTCTTTCAGGTTTAACAAGATTTTTCCTTGTTCGATGCTACCAATAGAGTGGATACTTGGAGGTTTAATTTTTGCAACAGTATTTTGCGCTTTGGCAGGAAACATGATAGCTGCAGCTGCTTTATCTGTGACCATAGCAGTTTGTGCAATGTGTTACCCTGTTTATTTAAAGTTGGAAAATGCCTTTAATGCCAGAAACTTGGCAGCACAAGAGCTGCCAGATCAACCAAAACATACTGAAAATCCTCCAGCTACTCAAATGAGCGATGTATCAATACTACGTCAATTTATGAATAAGATAGTAGGGAACGTTCTATAGCTAGCTACAATTTGATATGCCGTCATTCCCTACTCGTTAGCGCCGCGGTATAGCACATTTTGCACCTGTTCACTTTAGCTATATACCAATATTTATCCTTTCTTAAAACTAAACATTTAAAATAGTAGATAACCGTTGAAGTGAGGTTTAACTATGATACTAGCAGAAACGCTCTTCTGCCTGCATTTCAATTACATATACAACATTTTTAAATTTAAATCTAGCTTTTTAGTTGTTAATTCTCAATCTCAAATTGTTAACACCTACAACTACAAAGATACACAAATAGTTAATTTTTAGCGAGGCTTTGATATGACAGAAAAAAATTCTACATCCAATGAGTTAGTATACAACAGTAAATTATTGAACATTATAATGGAAAAAGTAACAAAAGGAAAGCACAAACACCCAAACCCAGAAGTTGGGAAAGACGGGACTCTCACAGAATACAAGAGGTTGTTCAAAAAAGGGGCTAGTCCTAAGGTATTAACTGAGGTATTAATTAAATTAAAAAAATCGCCAGAATATTATAAGTATTATACCCAACGCTTCCTTCCGGTATTGAAAGAAGAAATCAAACAGTCAAAAGAACTAGAGAAAATAAAGAAAGAGAAGATAGAACAAGTAATTTCAGAAGCTATTAACAAGGGCAGCAAAAAAGATCATTCTGATAACGTTGATCAAAATGAAACTGGTCGTAGAGGGAGTATAGAGAGTAAAGACAGTGGAATTGAAAGCGGCAACAGTAGCGAAGCTGAAGATGATCATGACGCTAGTAAGAAGCATTCAATCAGTAGTGCTAACACAATAAATGAAGATCAAGAAGTAGAGAACGGGATAACAAGTAACAGTGAAGACAGTGGAATTGAAAGCGGCAACAGTAGCGAAGATGGAGATGATCATGCTGATGAGAAAGACCACATTTCGGGTATACCAATTTTCCACACAGCAAATGAAGATCAAGAAGTAGAGAACGGAATAATGAACAGCAGTGTTCAATATACTGATAAGATATTCAAAGCAATTAAAAATGGAAATCAAAGGGAATTTGAAGAATATCTAGAAAATTGCACGAATATTAGCAGCATAAAAGATGAAAAAGGAAATAATATTTTACACCTTATTGCATCGCTCAAAAAAAAACAGAAATGCGAGCTTTTAGGTACCCTAATAAAAACGGTCACCAAGAAAGATTTAGCACAACTTGTTGATAGTAAAGATCAGGAAAGAAAAACCCCTCTTCAGGTGGTGCTAATTAACAAGATAACAAAAGAAAAACATGAGTCTCATACAATTCGAAGTAACGATAACACACTTAAGTTTCTTACAAAATTGTTAGAGCATGGAGCCAGCTCTGATAATTTAGGATTATCTACAAAAGAATTACAAAACTTAAAAGAAGAGCAAAAGACATACTACCGTAATTTCTTAGAAAAATTGGCAGAGTCAGTAAAGAAGTCTGAATTAGAACCAGAAATAAAAACCAATACAGAAGCAAAAATTAAAGAAATTATACCACGTACCATAAATACTCCAGGTAGTAATCTATTACATTCAGCAATCGAAAATAATGATAAAAAACTTTTTGAGGAGTTATTGCAAAAAGGGGCAGATATTAGCTGTGAAGATACAGATGGAAACAATGCTCTACATCATATTGCTTTACTTAAAGGAGAGCAAAAAGTTGCATATTTGAAGTTGATTTTGAATTTAGTAGAAAAAGGAGTGATACCTCAAGATCAATTGAGAAAAGCTATGAATGCTACCAATCAGAAAGAAAACACGCCTCTACAAGTGGCGCTAAAAACAAAAGCGAGGAAAGGAGGAACTAAATATCTAAAGAAAGGAAAAATTTTTGATCCAACGGTTAGTTATAGCAATACAACGAAGTTTTGTGCAATGCTGCTAGAAATGGGCGCTGATCCCCGTTCTCTGGAGTTGGAAGGTCAAGCATTTGATACTAGAAAGTATTATCTAACTCTATGTGGTTTAAAAGATTATCCGAAGACTCCGCATAAAGCACAAGAAAAAGCTAGAGAATTGAAAGAGGAGCTTGAGGAAGAATACCACTGTAAAACTCCTTTAAAAAAATGTCAGTCTGGTGTTAAAAGAACAGGTTCTTCTATAGGGAAGGCAGCATCTACAATAATCCATAAAGGACCAGCATTAGCAATAATGTTTGCTGTTATTGGAATAGCAACTGCTGCTGCCTTTAATGGGGTAATGGCACCTGTAGCGGCCATTTGTATCATAGTTGCTGCTATATCTGCATATTTTATTTTCACTTCACGGAGTCGTATTAAGGAATTTCTTAAAAAATCAAGTAATGAAACAAAGGACCATGTTGACAATAAACAACAGAAAAAGCATGCAAGAAGACCAAAAAGTGCAATGAAAGATACATCAACAAAATCTCCCGCAGGTGTGTTAACAATAAACTAGTAAACCCTCTTCTCTGGAGCGATGAAGTCAATTTCATCGCTAAGAGTTTTTTCAGCCACTTTTTTATAATCAATTTTTACATTGATCTGCCCTTTCTTTTCTTCAAGCCACGCTATGGTGTGTTTCATCCAGTTTTTGTCATCACGCTCAGGAAAATCTTCACGAGCATGAGCACCTCTACTCTCCTCTCGATTGGCTGCGCATTCCATGGTAATAACCGCTTGTGGGATCATGTTAGCAAGCTCCAGTGCTTCAACTAAATCACTGTTCCATATCATACTGCGATCCTCAAGTGAAATATCAGGCATCATTTTTGCTACCTTTTTTATAGCTTTTTTACCTTCTTCTAAAACTTCAGCAACACGGAACACTGATGCGTACTTTTGCATAGTGTTCTGCATTTCGCTGCGTATTTTTGCTACTTTTAGCCCACCGGAGGCAAATCGCATTTTATTAAATCTATCTACTATCCAGTCTGTGCAGTCTGAATGCAATTTTTTATGTGGTGTACCGGATTTTAGTTTCTCTCTTGCTCTGAGCGCTGCAGCTCTACCAAAAACCACAAGATCAAGAAGCGAGTTAGAACCAAGTCGATTTGCACCGTGCACAGAAACACATGCAGCTTCTCCAATTGCAAATAGTCCATCTACCACTTCTTCCTTACCTTGCTTCAGCGTGATCACTTCTCCATAATAATTGGTTGGAATGCCACCCATGTTATAGTGAACAGTCGGAATGACCGGTATTGGATCTTTAGTGACATCAACTCCAGCAAAAGTTCTTGCGGTTTCGCTAATGCCCGGCAATCTGAGTTTTATTACTTCGGGATCAAGATGCGCTATAGTTAAATACATGTGATCTTTTTTCGGGCCAACTCCCCTTCCCTCTCTAATTTCAATTGTTATTGCACGACTTACCACATCACGGGAAGCTAAATCTTTTGCTTTTGGTGCGTAACGTTCCATAAACTTTTCGCCCTGAGAATTAACGAGGTACCCCCCTTCTCCACGGCATCCTTCTGTCATCAAGCACCCTGAGCCATATATTCCTGTTGGATGAAATTGTACAAATTCCATATCTTCAAGTGGTAACCCAGCTCTCACCACCATGCCATTACCATCACCTGTGCAGGTATGCGCACTTGTTGCAGAGAAATAAACACGTCCATATCCACCTGTTGCTAGCACCACCGAATGTGCGCGAAATTTATGTAATGTACCGTCGCATAGCGACCAAGCAAGAACTCCGCAGCATGCTCCGGTTTCGCTATCCATAATTAAATCAATCACAAAGTATTCAACAAAAAATTCAGCGTTGAATTTAAGACACTGCTGATATAGAGTGTGAAGGATTGCGTGCCCAGTTTTGTCTGCTGCCGCACAAGTGCGCTGCGCTGATTTTCCTTTACCAAAGTGAGTTGTCATTCCACCAAAGGAACGCTGGTATATTTTGCCATCTTCTGTACGAGAAAAAGGTACGCCAAAATTTTCAAGTTCAATAACAGCTTTAGCAGCGTTTTTACACATATATTCTATTGCATCTTGATCACCAAGCCAGTCTGAACCTTTTATTGTGTCATATGCATGCCAGCGCCAATCGTCTTCACCGATATTACCTAAAGCTGCACTAATTCCGCCTTGTGCTGCAACTGTATGACTTCGTGTAGGGAAAATTTTAGAAATGCAGGCAACTGAAAAATTAGTTGCAGCCATCCCAAGCGTTGCTCTGAGCCCTGCTCCACCTGCACCTACTACTACCACATCATACTCATGTTCTATGATCTCATACGCTGACTTATCCATATTTGCTTATTTTATCATTACAGGCTTATGATATCACAGAAGTAGAAAAAATCTATACAAGTTTTCTATAGCTAATACCAATTCTCATTATTAGTGAACCACTTTTTCATCCAATAATTTTGATCTTAATGCCATTTAAACCTCGCTATTTTACTTACTTCAGGTGGAACATACAATAAAATGGTTGAGTCTTTATCTGGCTTGCATCCATCGGTAGTTATTACACTAAATAAACAGGAAGTTGGTGGAATGGATTTTGTATAGTTGTTTCAATTTGGGTCTGTATATTGAAACAATGCATGAAAATGACAGGTCATTGTACAAGAGGTACCTAATTTGCCGACAAGAATGCTAGATAAAGAAACTTACATTTCAATTATTTCATAATTTCTGTATAATCTTACAAACTCAATTGGTATATTATGAAGATAATAATAGGTAATGCTAGTAAAGAATTAGGGGAATCAGTAGTTAACCGGCTAGATGTTCAACCATCCTCTGCTTGGATATCAAAGTTTACCGATGGCGAGGTAAATGTAGAAGTAGCAAATGATCTATATAATCAAGAAGTATACATAGTACAATCTCTTTCTCCCCCTGTGAATGATAACCTTATGGAGCTTCTGCTTACAATTGATGCAGTAAATAGATTAGGAGCCAAAAGGATAGTAGTAATTATTCCTTATTATGGATATAGCAGGCAAGATAGAATTATCAAAAACAATAATATGCAATCTGCTTTAAGTGCCAAATTAGTTGCAAATCTTATTCAAACTGCAGGTGCAAATAGTGTTGCAGTGATTGATTTGCACTCAAATCAAATTGAAGGATTCTTTGATGTACCGATAACTAATTTGAACTGCTTTGAAGCATTTGTTGACTGTATACACACGGAAAATTTGGCAATTGTTGCACCTGATGTTGGAGCAATTCGCAGAGCACGTGCTTTTGCAAAGACTTTAGAGGAAAAGTACAAGATAGGGTTAAGTGATAAGATTATTGTAGTAGATAAATATAGGGAGAAAGCAGGCACATCTCAAGTAATGAACATAATAGGAGAAGTTGCGAATAAAAATTGTGTCATTGTTGATGATATAGTTGACTCTGGTGGAACATTGTGTAATGCAGCCCTTGCTTTAAAAAATTGCGGAGCAAAGTCCGTAATTTCATGCATCACACATGGCGTGCTTTCAGGAAGTGCAGTTGAAAAAATTTCTTCCTCTTCTTTAGATAAATTAGTGATTACGGATACTATACTTCACAAACTTGAAAAAACTGGTAAAGTAGAAGTTGTTTCGGTCGTAGATATTTTAACTCACTTCATCCAAGGAGGTAAAGATGCCAGCTAAGTCAACAGAAGACGTTATTACTTCACTAATAGAATTCGCAAATAAGAGAAAAATAACAATTACCAAGGAAGAAATGCTTAAAATTGTACAGCTTGTAAGGATCAAGTTATCAAATGACGAGATTGATTACTACTCCAAAGGACTGACAATGCTGGATTGGATACATGATACTTTATTGCAAGTTAATACCGAAGGTGTTTCTCCTATGCGTTATGGCAGTATAGACAAGGCCATTCATGTACGCGATGATGTTATAAATTCTCAAAACATTAAAGAAGAGATATTGTCCAATACAAAACCTGAGCATGGGTATTTCGTAGTGCCAAAGGTTATAAATGATTAGGGTAAAATAAGGCGTCTCCCTACGTCATATCGCCGCGGCGCTAACAAGAGATCCCGCTGCGGGATGACAGCAATCCTACGTCATACCGTCACGGTGCTAACACGTAGCGGAATGACGGTTTTTCAAATTGTAGGTAAACCTAAGCCACTTTAGCTATAACATCTTTAGCAATGTCTTCATAAATCTCTGTCAAATCTTCACTTAGCATTAAAGGATTTCCACAATCAGAAGCATGGCATATTTGTGGATCTAAAGGAATCCTACCTAAGAGTTTGATGCCCAGCTCCTCAGACATTCTTTTCGCGCCGTTTTTTCCAAATATGTATATTTCTGAGCCGCTTTGAGTAAAATAACTCATATTTTCTACAATGCCAATAATCGGTACACTGAGCTTTATAAACATATCGTAAATTTTGCGTGCATCAATCAAGGCAAGCTCCTGTGGAGTTGAAACTATTATCGCCCCGGTTAAGTTAAAATTTTCCATAAGACTTAAATGCACATCGCCAGTTCCAGGTGGTGTATCAACTATCAAATACTCTATATCGGACCATTTTGTTCCCATGAGCAGATTATAAAGTGCTTTTGTGATCATAGGGCCACGCCATATCGCTGCACGATCTTTATCAATAAAATAGCCGATTGAAATAGTATGCAGGCCATACTTTTCTATAGGCATTGCTTTCCCACCCTGTATTTCTGGCTTTAATTTTTCAGTGCTAAGCATTTTAGGAATTGAAGGCCCATATATATCTGCATCAACTAATGCAACTTTATGTTTCAACTTTGCTAATGAGAGAGCAAGATTTAGCGCAACTGTGGACTTGCCCACACCGCCTTTACCAGAGGCCACAACGATTATATTTTTCACTCCTTCGATATGTAATTTAGCTTTTTGTTGCCCAGCTTGTTTTTGACAAGTAGCAACCACGATCACTTTTGTCACCCCCGGTATAGCTTTAACAGCTTGCTCACAATTTCTTCTTAATTCTTCGTTTGCTTGCGTGTTACCGGCAACTTCAAGCGCAAAACCAATGTCCCCGCCTTTAATAATGATTGAGGATATTATGCCAAGAGCGATCACATCTTTACCGCTTTTTTGCTCTATGACTTTTTTTAAGTTTTCTCTTACAATTTCTTCGTTGATCATTAGACCTCTTACATAGCAGATCCCAGTGCGGAACATTTGTTTCAGAAACAGTATGTTAAATGTTATAGCAGGTTTTGCCTAGAACACAAGCCAAGTACTGGTTCACTTTATGACAGTATCATGAAAGTAGCCTCTTTCTTGTTATCCAAGTAGCCCCTTCTCCTGTCATCCGAGTAGCTTGACTACTTGGATCCAGAAAAAAGAATAGTGTCATCCCAGTACTCCTTTCTCGTCATCAGAGTAGCCCCTTTTTTGTCATCCCAGTGCCCAGACACTGGTTCTTTTTTTCTAGATTCCAGCGTCACGCGCTGGAATGACAGCAGTTCTACGTCATACCGCCGCGCCGCTAACAAGTAGCGGTATGATGATTCTTCAAATCGTCAAGGTGTCATCCAAGTAGCCTTCTCTTCCTGTCATCCCA
>NZ_JAPQLL010000071.1:0-14420 GCF_028981865.1 Wolbachia endosymbiont of Drosophila nikananu
GGTGTCATCCCAGTGCCCAGACACTGGGATCCAGCTTTCTTTACAAATTCACAAAAAGTGCTTCATTTTATAACGCAAAACCCATATTCACCAAACCCAATGCATTACTTGCAATTAAGTTTCCTGGATCCCAGTGTCTGGGCACTGGGATGACATCATAGAGGCGCTGGCCCTGACAATCGTCATCCCGCAGCGGGATCTAGAGATACCGCGGCGGTATAGCTATACCTTTTTTCTACTTAGTTTTGGTTATGCAAGAAGTCTATTATAATCAGGCTTTAAGTATGCGGAAGTAATTTTTTGCATTAGAATAAAAAATTTTTTCTATAGCTAATCAAAGTGGGATCAATAGAAACTTACCACTTTCTTTACAAAGGATTTGATGTTACCATTTGATGAACTATTCTGAATTTATTGAATGAACATTAACATAAAGAATCTAGTTCATGCTTTTTCTAAATTGCCAAGTTTAGGACCATCATCATCACGCAGGTTGGTTATACATTTACTCCAAAACAAAGAGAAAGTTATGCTACCACTTGTATCTTTGATTAAAGAGCTAGCAGATCTTATAGTAGAATGTGAGATTTGCGGAAATCTAGATACTAAATCACCTTGTTCTATTTGTACTAACCCAAAACGTGACACTAAGTTACTGTGTGTAGTAGAAGAATTAGGTGATCTATGGGCGTTTGAAAAAGGAAATATATATTCAGGTTTATACCATGTTTTAGGGGGCAGATTGTCTGCGATAAATGGCATAGGTCCAAAAGAACTTAACCTTGATACTATTCTGGAAAGAGTGGCAGAGTCTAAAATTGAAGAGATAATTATCGCAATTAATCCGACATTAGAGGGTCAAGTTACTGCACAATATATAATTGAATTGCTAAAAAATTTGGATGTGAAAATATCGCGCCTTGCTTGTGGCATACCAATGGGTGGAGAAATTGACTATCTAGATGAAGGAACGTTAAAAGCAGCCCTCACTTCAAGACAAGAATATGAGTTAAATATAAAATAAGGTATGTGCTTAAAAAAACTTGTATCGTTAATAACGTTCAAGAAGAAAGAAACAGCGCCACCGCTTAAAGTGGTGGCTTGGGAAAATGACCGTCTAAACTATAAGCAATTTTCAGGTAAATTCAACACCATAATTAAAACAATTGATCAGTCTTTTACAATAATATCTTTAGAAGGATATGATGGATGGGGTAAGACGTTTTTTCTGAAAAAGTGGGTAAAAGAGTTAAAACAGCAAAATGAAATTGCAGCTTACTATAACGCATGGGATATCAATGCACTGGATCAACCACTTCCTTCTTTTTTAAATTTTCTATTTGAAGATTTATTTGCATCATATGAAGTAAAAAGAAGCGTTATACAGCAGTTCAAGAACATAAACCAAGAACTATTTTCTCTAAACACACTAGGAAAGCTGATCAGTAAATCTCCACTTGCTATGCTTTCCGTATTGCTTGACGCTACAAAAGAGGCTGATAGGAAAGATATTGGTTCTGTACTGAGAGAGTTGAATACTCTTCAAAGAAGAGAAGAAAACATTAAGGATTTTAAAACACAATTGGCAAAGGTAGTTAATAGAATTAGAAAAGACAAAAACATTTATATAATGGTGGATAATCTTGATGTGTGCCGCCCTAAATTCGTTGTCGATTTTTTGGAATCTATAAAGTATATGCTTGATGTGGAGGGGCTTGTTTTCATTATTTCTGTTAGTAGAGATAAGAGCAATGTGCAAAGAGCAATTAGCACAATACTTGGACCAAATTTTAGCTTGAAATCTTTTACTGATCTCGCTTTGCACTTGCCAAAACAATCAATAGGGCAGTTTACAAGAAAGCTGTTTCAAGATGTTGAATTGCCAAAAAAATCAAAAAGCTTAATTATAGATAGCTTTATGTTTTATGCAGAAAGCTTCTCGTTATCATTAAAAGCAATACAATACTGTGTAAAGAAAATTAAGCTATGTTATGTAAAAGAAGAATTGCTTGATCCGAATTTATTTACATTTTTAGTAATATTACAGTCAGTAAATGCTGATTTGTATGAGGAATTATATTCATCACATGAGAAAGCACTGGAGAAGATTGAGAGTCTAAATAGTCAAAAAGAATGGGAAAAGCTTAAAATTTCTCTCGAGGCTACCTTCAAAAAGAAAGATTCAGAAAGTATAAAACAAATAAAGAACATTTTGTTTTAAAACCCCTGTCTTTGATGTTTAGTGTATGAATATTGTCACTTGCAGGTAATTTTAGTAATGGATGATGTCATCCCAGTGTCAAGCACTGGGATGACATCTTTCTTGGTCTCTTGTATCATAATGTTCGTACAGTTGTGCCCTTAATGCAGAAATTTTAACCGCGGAATTTATTTGCTAATTCCTTCACATTAACTTTAGATATATCTGATAAAGGCTCTTGCTGTTCATATGAAGCATCAGGTCTGATATCTCTTTTATCATTACCTTTAGTAATAGAGCACGTTGCCGTATCAGCCTTTACATGCTTAATACTTGGATCTGATTGAAATCCATGCTTTCTCTCCATTTCTGCTTCAAGCGCATTGCCATCGTGTGTTACCATGCACTTTTCTGTGATTGAGTAAGGTTTGGTACCAGAAGTTATATTGCCATACACTTCAGCATTATTGCGCAACAATGGACTAAAGCGCTTTTTACCTTTGTATGTTGGATGAGAAGCAAATACATCATTTAAACTAGAGATTTTCAGCGTATCATTTTCAACACTTGCAGAACTGCTAGCTTTGCTATTATTACGCATTCTATCCAAAGCTTCTCTTACTTTCTCTTTTGATGGTTTTGGAAACAGTGCTGGCTTGTATGCACATGCTGGTAGTTCTGGAAATGTGTCCCCATCAGATACGGATTGACTTTGAACTTCTTTGCCATCTGGTTGCTTAGAAGAAAAACCAAGATTTTCTCTTTCTGTCTTGCTTAGTGTTTTGAGAAATTTTACAGTCTCTAGTTCATCTTCTCTTTTATTCTGCTCAAATGTGTCATCAACATTTTTGTACACTGGCATAGTTTTCATCAGTGTTTTAAAAGGGTTTGACTTTTTTGCTTCTCTTTCCTTTTGCATCATGTATTCAGAACGAGTAGGAGTTGGAATAATGTGGTCCTCTGGATTTGCAAAAGTAACTTTCTTCTTTTTTGCAACGCTAAGCTCTGGAGCAACAAAATTAGCTTCCTTTCTTGCATTTAGCTCATTAAATCCGTCCCCAACGTTATTTTTTCTTGCTGTAGTGTGAATAACACCTGGAAGTTTTACTTCATACTTAAATTTCTTACCAATAGAGTCTATTGACTCATTGGACGAAGAATCTGTTTGAAGCCCTTTGTTTGAAAATTTTAATTTTGCATCATAAAAAGATATATTGCGTTTTTCTATTTTTGTATAAGTCATGTTTTTACCTCTAAATCTATCAACTAATAAAAGTATAAACTAAGAGGTATTAATTTTGTAATAACGATGCTAATAGGTTTCAAATAAGCATCGCCAGAGGACTCTCTATATAATGCTTAAAGGCATTTAAAAACTTTGCTCCGAGTGCCCCATCAACTGCTCTATGGTCAAAAGAAAGTGTTACTGTCATTATTTCTGCTATCTCTATTTTCTCATTCATAACAATTGGTTGTTTTTTGGATGCACCAACTGCCATAATGCAAGATTGCGGCGGATTGATTATAGCACTGAAGGCTTTTATACCAAACATTCCTAAATTGGAAATAGTAAACCCACCTCCTTGAAATTCTTCTGGCCTTAATTTTCCAGATCTTGCTCTGCTTACTAAATCTTTCACTTCTTTTGATATAGATAAAATACCCTTTTTATCAGCATTGTTTACTATAGGAGTAATTAGCCCATCTTCAAGTGCCACAGCGATTGAAATGTCTACATTCGAGTATTTAAGTATTTTATTATCTATCCACGAAGAATTTATATCAGGAAATTTTTTCATGCTGAAAGCTGCAGCTTTTATGATTAGGTCATTAATTGTTACTTTGTTATTTTCATCTGCTGAGCTAATCTCGTTTTTTAACGATATTAACTTATCAACCTGGCAGTCTACAGTTAAATAAAAATGTGGAACATTCTGTTTGGATTCAGTCAGGCGCTGTGCTATCACTTGGCGCATATTGCTTACTTCAACTATGGTATCTTTCTCAGGACTTTTAGTGCGTATACCACTGTCTAAAAACTCCAACACATCAGCCTTAATTATGCGACCGTATGGACCTGTACCTTTTAATTGCTGCACATTAACCCCTTCATTTTGAGCTATTTTCTTAGCTAATGGGCTTATTTTTATTATACCTTCTACATAACCCTCTGTCATCTGAGTAGCTGACACTGGTTCTTTTCTTCTGGTCACGCGCTGGAATGACACTGAAGAATGACTTGTTGGCTTTCCGTTTAAATCTTGGTATTCTGATTTTTGATTATCAACAGCACTTTTTGCCACTTCCTTTTTAACTGCACTATTGATGGAAGTTGAGGTATAGTTATTAAGCACACTGCTATCTTCTCCTTCTTCCAGCATTAAAGCTATCGGTTGATTTACAGGCACGCCACTTGTTCCTTCTGTTACTAAAATTTTTGCTAAAACTCCTTCATCTACAGATTCAAACTCCATTATGGCTTTATCAGTCTCTATCTCAGCAATTACGTCACCTACTTCAACTTTGTCTTGTTCTTTTTTATGCCACTTGACAATTTTTCCTCCAGTTTTGCTCATTGTTGGTGAAAGAGCAGGCATTAATATTTCTATAGGCATTGATTTTGCATTTAAAGATCTATTCAATTTTTAATTTACTCTTTATCTTATGTCAATCTAATCGTGAATTATGATGAATAAGTCTGTTACACTATCCCTCATGTCATCCCAGTGCTTGACACTGGGCAGTACTATTATCCTATTGTTTTTATTATTTAGCCATAGCTTGTTTGCTAATACCTTTGTTTCAACCAAATCAAATAAAATCAACATGAGAACGGGGCCAGGGTTTCATTATCCTGTAAAATGGAGATACACTTGCAAAAATCTGCCTCTGAAAGTGATAGAAGAGTTTGAGAGTTGGAAAAAGGTCTGCGATATAGATGAAGACTGCGGATGGATAAAAGGCAATCTGCTTAGTGATAAGCACCACGCAATAATAAAAGAAGATACTTATGGATATCAAAAACAGAGTGTAGACAGCAAGATTACTATGAAAATAGACAAGTTTGTTGTAATAGAAATAAAAAAATGCAGTGAAAAATGGTGTTTGCTGTCCTCATCGAAACGCAAAGCATGGGTACAAAAAAAACATATATATGGGGTTGAATAAAGCACCCTCCTACATTCGTTATACCTTTTTGTTAAGATACACCATTTACTACATGCTTTACTTTAATTAATTATTAAAACGAGAGCATAATTTTCAGAGCTATATCTTTTTACCTTAACAATTCTTTTTTGAGTTCCTCTTCAATCATCTTAGTTAAACTCGTGTCAAACTCACTCCTCGAAAAATCCCTAACCTCCCCGGGATCATATCGATTTCCTATCATTTTTTCAATAGCATCATTTATTATGTTTATGTCAAATCCCTTTATAATAGGCGTTACCTTCACCTGCCCTGCAGAGCCTTTACCATAAATTCCTTTATCAATGCAACCACCTGCACCAGGTTTACTGCTTCTAAAACCCTTGCTACACTTTACTGTTTCATACTTGATTTCACCATTTTCTATATATGCTATCCTATTATCTTCAGTAACCCGCAATCCTGTTGTTGTGATTTTTTCTTTTAATTTCACACTATCATCAATTATTGTTTCCGTATAATCTGTATAATTCGTATAATTATCCCTATCCGGATACATTTTATAGATACCTCCACCTCCCATAGTGATTAAATCCTTGCACTCTTGTTTGCCTACACTACACTTTCTTACAAAAATAGGCCCCCCATCCTTATCTGTGTATCTAGATTCTTGGTTACCTCCTCCCTCCGAAACTTTAACCTCAATGATAGGATAATCAGGATCAATTTCCAATTTAGCTTTAATATAATCTCCTGGCATTCCTGCTCTAGTTTCAGTGGAACAGGCATTCTTCTTGGTGGCACTATCTACATAATATTTGCAGCGATCGGGTGTATCTTTTATATGACCTGCTTCACCACATCCCCACACTTCTATTTCAACATGGCTAGATGTTATTTGTGAGCCATCCACATCATGATTTCCACTTCCAAAAACATGGGACTTTTCGCTCTTTTTTTCCGGTTCTTGTTTCTTATTTTTCAGCTGTTCCTTGATTATCTCTTTTAATTTCTTTTTGAGACCTTCTAAATCGAACCTACACAATTTATCAGCATAAAAGACCTCTGTTCTGTTTGCTTTAATTGGTGCTTCTTGTTGCGTGACAACGCCATTTGCATCTTGTGAAATCTTTGTATAAAAAGATTGAGTGTTTTCTTTGTCTACATATCGTGTTGAACGGCTGCATGTTCCATTAAAGCAGATGCAACCATCATCTCCTTGATTACATTTTTCTCTATGTTCTACATCCGTCAATTTGTATACTACTTTCAGTCCTTTACTAGATTTAAATGCATTGTCTATCTCATCATTTCTTTTTACACAGTAACTGCATTTCCCCTTTTCCTGTTTATTGTCGTCAGGGAAGAAAACATACCCTTGCTTATTAAATATTATTTTATCCAACTGATTTTGAGGTCTTTTCAAAAGGTCACCTATTTCCTTGCTTGGAAGATAATAGAACTGATTTGATTCCTTTGAATAAACAGAATTGTATTCAATATATTTTGTTCCCATTGATTTTAGTGGTACTACCTTACCTTCTCTTTCAAGAACAAACTCCTCTGGTTCTGGCTGCCAACCAGAAAGACAAAGCATTTTACTGTTAGAATTTACTTGATTTTTTACTCCCATATATCCCACTTCTATTTTTGGTTGTCCCATATTATCTAATTCTAACTTAGTGAGTTCACATTGATTATGTTCCCTAGGATTTGTTAGACTGCAAGAATCACCATTAGGAAGCTCAATCCCAATATTGGGAACGTAACCATGTTGTTCTAAAATTGTAAATCGAGAACTATTTTTAAATATATTTTCTATAATATCGTTAATATTACTTTTATTGTCACTAGTACTAGTTGTTCTTTCAACTATTCTCGGTTTTACTACTTTTAAAGATAGGGGGCCAATATTTACAGGATGGTTGGTAACATTAAAAGTACAGGAACCATTACTGTAGGTTCCACGTGCTTCATAAGTACAAGCGCTCTCGCTCATCTTCATTTTTATTTCTAGCGTGTTTTCATTTGCTACCTTCACTATCTCAGGTTCCGGAGCAGGTGGTGCCGGGAAACAGCGAATAAACTGCAGACTCTTTTCATCTATACCTTGAGTTCCATGATATTTAGCACAGAGTTTATCTTTTTCTCTATAAGTTTTGAAGTAGTACGTGATGCCATCTTTGTCTAAAATAGAGCGCCACTCAGCTTTATTTTCTCCATACCCTTTAGGGAAATCTAATTCTTTTCCAATCTTTCCGTCTTCTTCTATTAGATCACCAGCTATTACCTTAACTTTAGGGTTGAAGTAATCATTATCTTTATCTGTTATAGGAACAATTCTAACTTGTGGAAGCGACATTGCAAGTTGTTCACAAAATGGAGGGGGGCTAGGTGCAAGTGGCACAGGAGCACATTTTACTTTCTTTTGGTAGCAGGTATCACAGACTTTTTCCATCTCTCCAGGACGAAAAATATTCTTACCCGAAAATACTCTAGAACTCCATGAAGAAATTCCTGACATACAAGCCCCTTTTTGACTGCAAGCGCATATCTTAGGGGAATTAGCAAATTTTATTTTCTCTTCATCAGTAACACCATCTGCCCATTCCCATTCAAGACCCTGAGCAATTTCTCCTCCAGCTTTTGTTTTATCCCCTTCCCAATCGATAAAAACTGCTGCCGAAACTCCAGCACCTGTGCCTTGTGTACCATATATTTGGCGGCAGGATGTCCCACCTTGTAAGTCGTAGCAGTAACTTTTTCCATCATAAGCACATACTCTAATCTTAGGATTAAAATAGCTATCCACTCCTTGATCTTTTATTGCTTTTACCTTAATTTCTTTTACCCAATTGCCACCAACTATTGCCTCCCACCAAGTATTACTTTCTACAAAGCGCGGACAATCAGCATATCCTTGATACGAAGGACCAAATGTCAATAAGAATATCAATAAGAAATTAAGCTTTACATTTTTCATAGAACACCGGTAACCACTGATTAACTTCTTCTCCTTTTTCTTTTATTGCTTCATACATATACTTTATAGTCTCTTTATTAGCTGAAAGTACATGTATTTCTTGCATATTCTTTAAATCTAAATTTAAAGTTACTAACCCTTTATACTGCTTTATCAAAAATAAACCTTCCTGTGTTGGCGTCTGCAGAATTATATTCAGCTCCTCTTTTGATAAAGAAAATGCCTTCATGTATAATCTATTTGCATTGACGTTTGGCATCAAGATCCTTGTATCAACATGTTTATCTAAATATTGAGTAAATTTGCTAGCAAATGCGAGGTTTAAATTTTCAGTACTTAGGATTACCACAATATTTAGTTCCGTCATTCTTTGCATCCAGTTATCAAACTCTTTCTCTGTAGGAAAAATATTACTTATCTCCCATGCTTCATCCAAAACAAGTATTGCAGGTGAGCCATCACATTTTGCCTCAAAAGAATATAAAAAATAGTAAAGTATCACGTACATACATTCTTTTCGTTTTGTGAGGTTTGCGGTGTTGAGAGATATAATTTTTGTTTCCCAGTCAATATCTGATTCATTACCATCTTGAAATAAGTAAGCAAACTCACCACCTTCACACCATCTACTTATTTTACCCCCGAGGAGCAAAAGCACCTCAGAAATTTGCGCAATAGAACGTGACTCCTTGGGTATAGCAAATATGGAATCCACAATTTTTCTTATCTTTTCTTCTACGTCCACCAAGCTCGTATCGGCTACCATTCTTTTGATCAGTTCAACCAACATATTGCGATTGGAAGCACTATCTTCAATGTTTAGTGGATTAAATTTTAGGCTTTTGTCCTTATATTTTGGATCGATTATATAATATTTACCACTCACTGCTTTAGTAAAAATTATCGACTTTCCAGTGTTATCCAATATGACAATTCTTGGGTTAAACTTTCTTGATTCTGATAATAGGAAATTAATGAGTGAAGTTCTGCCTGAATTTGGAGCTCCAAGTATCGTAGTATGGCCATTATTTCTTTTTCCATGGAAATTAAAGAAGTAAGGATTTCCTTCTTTTGAGAAAAAAACTGTTACCGCTTCTTTCCACCTTCCTCCTTTTAATGTACCTGACGTAAAATCATGCAGCATAGCAAAACTGCAAGCATATTTTGCTAATATATTTTTCGGTTGTGCAATAAAGGTAAAATTGCCTGGAAGTTGTGCCCAAAAATGACTTTCCATATGTAGATCAGTTCTAAATATCATGAAGCCAATCAATGACATTATAGAAGATAAATCACCAATACTTTCAGCTAACTTATTCCTATCGTCTGCAAATATTGTAAAAATAATTTTCTGTTGGCAGAAGTCTAGACTAGAGGTCTTTTCAAGCTCTATTATTTCTTCAATTCCTGAGCTTTTAAGTAAGGTATTATCCTCACTAATTTGCAGCATGTTAATTTGTTTATTAAATTCTTTTATTGCCTTACTATTACTAGTAAATATCATTATTTCTGTAATGATAAATTCAGATTCAAGCTGTAAGCACCTATCTATATTGGCTAAGGAGATTTCTCGGTATTCTTTTATGCTGAAAATAGAGCCAAATTTCTGTTGATTTTCAAAGATTGTCTGAAACGTATTGAAACCAAAAGCTATTTTAAAATTTCTAATATATTGCAACAGGTCCCTTTCATGTATTGGATAATCTTTGTGCGTTAATGTAACAATATAGTAGAGAAATTCTATCATTTCAGAATATATTTTACCTTCACTAAATCTTAGACCCAGTTTTTTAGCTCCAAAAGGTCCTAAATCATCGTGAATTAAGTCAGTTATCTTTTGCAACTCCTGGTGACTTTCTTGTAAAGACAGCTTATGCTTATTCTTTATTCTATTAAAAAAAAATGAATTATTGGTATGCTTACCAAAATCGCTAAACAATATTACAATATATAATTCATTTATATACTGTAATTTACTATCAGTGAGTTTATCAAACCGCGCTGAATGTAGCTTATCAGAGAAGTCTTCAGTTTTATTCCATTTTAAGCTCAATTTATTGCGCTTTCGGACAGTATGAATCCAAACGGCAAAATATAGGCTATTAATATTTTTTGATATGCTTTTTCTAATTTCAGTTCTAAGGTCGCTGTAGTTATCAACAGAAGAATAATCTTCTAACTTGATTATTTTTAACAATTCTCCCTGTTTTGTTAGTATAGTTTCTTCATCGTAGTGACAAGCATAAGGAATAAAATCTAAATCAATGCTTTCTAGTAATGCTAAGTTGTTCTTTTTCTCAAGCTTATGGTTAGTTGCTGGTACTTTTAGCTGCATGTGCGTATTCAATAAAGATAATTAAAAAAGATAAAAATACTATCTTAATTTTTATCTTTTTTTTCGCTATCGGATTGTAATTTTATATCTTTTGCAAAATTAAATTTCTCTTTTAAGTAGTCTGTTGCCTTTTCTGTACTACCAAACATCATGATCAGTACACCAAACATTATCATAAAAAAGATTAGACCTCTGAACACTACTGCAAGTATCACTGCAGCTATACATAACCCTATGATTGTTGAAGGACTCATATTTTCTACAGTATCTTTAATTGAAAATGAAGAAATAAAATTTTTTACCGTTTCTTGTACATCCTTTAATTCATCACTCACCGAACTTGCTTCGCTAGAATATGATGCAAAAATGAAACTTAATAAGGCTATAAAAACCAAAACTTTATTCAATTGAGTGCACATCAACTAAATACCCTTTAAACATTCCTCAAATATAACAACTTTTATATCAATAGGCAAGAACTGAATTCACTTATCCACTACAAGTAACACATATTTAATTTTTACAATGCTGTAAGCTCTTTATCATCAACAGGACGACTCAAATTGGTGGATGTTAATTCACTTGAAGGGGTTAAATACCATGTAGTTATTGCCTCTATAGCAAATACTGCTCCTATGACACACAATATTCCTGATTTTGCTATTGCTGCTGCAACAAGACATCCCACTGCTAGAAGAGCACAACCTGCTGCAAGTGCAACGTGAAGATTTCTATCATTGGATTGTTTTTTAGATAGGATATCTTTGGAAGCTTCTTGTTTGCTTGAAACAGCTTTCTCCTCTTTTTCTTCGGGTTGCATTGGATCTTTCTTCTCATGATGTTTAGAAGGAGATCTTCGTCCGCTTGGCCCTTTGGCCCTTGTTTTGGTCAGATGTGCTAATTTTATCTCTCCTTCATCCTCTGGTTGCAAACCATTATCTTCTTCAACAGAGTTTAATGTTGAGTTTAAACTTTCCTCAGATGAAGTGCTTGTTACTAAAATTAAACTGCTCCTTCTGCTACTTACTGGTGATTCTAAACTTTCTTCATTCGTTCTAGGCGATTCTATTCCACTATCTAAATCACTACCACTACTGAGTTTAGAAGTATTTGCACCGCTTGGCACTTCTACAGCACCTGCAGTTGTATTTTGATTTTGCATGGTGCTATCAGAATGATCTTTATTGTCGTTCTTGCTAACAGCATCTAAAGTTATTAGTTCCATAATTATTTTTTCTATTTCCACTCTTTTTGTTGGGTCTAGTTTTTTTGATTGCGTTATTTCTTTTTTCAACTGTGGAAGAAAGTCCTTGATATAATACTTATAATCTTCTCTTTTTTTTTTAGCTAATTTTTTTAATTTAGCTAATGCTTCAGGGCTAGCTCCTGGCTTGGATGACTCTAAGTGTTTTCTGACAGCCTGCTCATCTTGTCGTTCTCTTAGTACTTCTTCTAATCGAATCAACACCTGAGGATCAGCTCCCTGCTTGAAGAACTGTTTGCATGTTCTGGTAGTTTCTTGCACAGCTTCTCGCTTTTTTGTTACTGCTTCGAATATAATGTCGTACATCCTCTCAGGATTTTTTACAGTATTTAGCATAGACTCCTCCATACATAATAAAATGTATAGATACCTCTTTAGCGTTAATTTTACATTAAAACTGGGCAATTATGCCCTATAATGGGCTCTTTCAGAGATAATTATGACTTGCTTGCTGGTTAACTATTTGCTTTGCTGCTTCTACAGATTTGCTTTTGATATAATTGTTCGCTTGTTGAACTAACATGTCTATCACTTCTTTCACAGGCTTTTCCTTATCAACCATGCCAACACTTTGACCGGCCATTAGAGATCCTGTTTCAACATCTCCATCAATTACTGCTCTTCTTAAAGCTCCAGCCCAGAATTTTTCTATTTCAAGCTGCCCATCTTCTTTTGAGATCTGGCCCTTTTGGTATTCATCAATAACTTTTTTTTGATGCTTCATAAAATCATTACTTGCTTTGTTGGCTATGGCTCTTACAGGAATTACAGGAAAATCAGCACTTATCTGCATAGAAGACACTGCATTACGCGCAGCTGACTTAATAAACACTTCCTTAAAATTTTTGTGGGCAATTGACTCATTAGTGCAGACAAATAATGTGCCTATTTGACAGCCACTTGCCCCCATTTCTAAATAATTAACTATCATTTCACCTCTTCCTATTCCGCCGGCAACAAATACTGGTGTTTGTTCATTTTTAAAATGAGGCAATATCTCTTGTGCAAGAACGGAAGTGCTAACTGGCCCTATGTGCCCGCCTGCTTCCATTCCTTCTATTATTAACGCATCTACTCCCATTTTCACTAACCTTTTCGCAAGGCTTAATGCTGGTGCAAAGCACATAACTTTAATGCCTGCACTCTTGATTTTTTCTATATTAGGCTTTGTTGGTAGTCCACCGGCAAGCACTGTATGGCTCACTTTCGTTTCAATGCATACATCTATCAGCTCACTCAACTTTGGGTGCATAGTAATTAGGTTTACACCAAATGGTTTGTTAGTTAATTTCTGTGTCTCTATGATTTCTTTTTTCAATAGGTTTGGAAACATTGCACCACATGCAATTACACCGAAACCACCAGCGTTTGAGATTGCCGAAACCAAGTTTCTCTCTGAAACCCAGCTCATAGCACCACCCATTATCGCAAACTCACTACCAAGAAAATCTGTTCCTTTTTTCCAGAGGCTACTTAACATATAACCTATATCATACGTTTAAAAATGTTTTGCTTATCTATAAATGTGTGTTTCAAAGCGCCAAGTATATGCAAGATTATAAAGAGTACCATAAAACATGCAAGCATCGAATGTAGCCAATTAGCCGTGTTAGCTAGATCTTTGTTTTGATTAATCAACAAAGGGATATGAAAAAAATACTTGATCTTTTTGCCAGAAGCAGAAGACATAACATAGCCAGATAGTGGCATTAGCACCATTAAAGAATATAAACCAAAGTGTACTGTTTTACTTGCATTGATTACAAACCGAGAAAAATTTGCTGGAAGCCGTGGAACATAAGTAAAGACGCGAAAAAATATGCGTACTATGATTAGTCCAAGAATAGTGATACCACAAGCCTTATGAATAGCGTATATGTTGAACTTAATTTCATTGCTAAGTGGTAAGCTTTTCATATAAAGTTCAGAGCAAAGCATACCAATAATAAAACAGCCATCAACCAATGGATAACTCTTAAGCCTAGGCTATATTTATCGTCTTCCATTTTGATTACCCTAAAGTAGCATTTATATAATAGAAAAACTATTTTTCAATCAAAATTATTAAAGCAATTTAGATTTACCGACAATGTAGCTATACAAATTCGACCCAGCCGAGAGTCAAGGGCACCTAAGCCATAGAAACGGATTGAATGCAAAACTTACTTGACACCCTCCGCCAGCCCCCTTATCATGATAGTGAAGGTATTCAGTTATCTTCATCTGTGCAGATTAAACAGCAAGAAAACAACGTAGTTGGCGTCTTATTTTTAATTTTTTGCACTATGTGCACCTTATGTCTTCACAATATTTCTAGGTTTTTACCTACACAAGCTGAAACGCGCTTATAAGTCGTTTAAGACAGTATAGTACGCCAATTTGCAGGATTAGAGAGTGACAACTAGCTAACGCGGGGTTTCTTTTGCCTTTTTTTCTGCTTAGTAAATTTCTTAAACATTTAAACTAAGGTGAGTTGCGTTTAAAAGCAGCT
>NZ_JAPQLL010000071.1:14470-36786 GCF_028981865.1 Wolbachia endosymbiont of Drosophila nikananu
CTTTTTTTTATTTGGTAAATTTCTTAATGTTTATAGCTAAACGACAACCGTCATCCCGCAGCGGGATCTCTTGTTAGCGGCTAAGAGATACCGCGGCGGTATGACGGTTAAGTAGGGTGTCATTCCAGTCTGGAATCTAGTTCTTATTGTACATTTACTTGGTGTAGAGTTAAGTTTCCTGGATCCAAGTAGTCAAGCTACTCGGATGACAAAAAAGGGGCTACTTGGATGACAAAGAAATAGGCACTAGGATGATGAGAAAGGAACGCTGGAATGACACCCCACTGGTGGCCCAAACTACAACGTTCGTACAGTTGTGAGTGACAAGATAGTGTGCTAGAATTTATATCTCTTGCATTCAAACTCACATAAATCATGTATTATGCATGTTTCACACGAAGGTTTTTGCGCTTTGCAAACATATCTACCATGCAAAACTAGCCAATGATGAGCATAAAGTAGGTATTTTTTTGGCACTACATTCAAAAGAGACTGCTCTGTTTTAAGTACATCTTTTTCTTTCACAAGCCCAATTCTATTGCTAACTCTAAAAACATGAGTATCAACTGCCAATGTTGGAATGCCAAGCCCTGAATTTAAGAACACATTAGCGCTCTTTCTCCCAACCCCTGGTAAAGATACCAAATCATCGAAATTAGTAGGCACTTTGCTATTGTACCTCTCAATCAATATTTTGCTGAGCCCGATTATATTTTTTGCTTTGGAATTATATAAACCAATACTGCTTATGCATTTTCTTAGCTCACTCTGCCCAAAACTCAGCATTTTTTCTGGCGTATCAGTGATACTAAATAACTCCTTTGTAATTTTATTAACGCTTATATCAGTTGTTCGCGCTGATAGAACTATCGCAACTAATAACGTAAAATCATTGGTATAATTCAGCTCTATTTTTGGTGCAGGATTTGATTGCTTGAATTTTTCAAATATCAGTTCTACTTTTTTTGAGTCCATGCATAGAGCTAAAAGCTTATACTACACTGGTTGCTGTGCAAATTCAATTCCTTTAGGCTTAGATAGTCCTTCAGCATTAACATCAGACATATCAGTTTTTACCTCATCAAAATTCCTCTCAGCAAATTCACTTGCCACTTCCGCAAAACACTTTTTAACAAGAGGCATAACAATTGGCATTAACAGTTTTCGTGGATCATACCATCCTAACAGGTCGGTTTCCTTTTGTACCCTATCTCTTGGATCCTCTTCTAGTAAATCTTTTGTGTGCCTTTCAGCATATATTTCACAGCCTTTTGAGAAAACAGGAGCTATAACTTCAGTAATCAGAAGAGTCAAAGACAGTAGAGTACCAAATATTACTATACCAACAGTAAGATTATTAGAAGTAAAATATGCTATCAGTGAATAAATAGAAAAAGCAGATAAAGGATAAAAAACGAAAAGCTTACGGCTTGATTGAATATAATGCATTTTACTTATGAACTCATCAGTGGAAATTTTAGAATCTTCGTATTTTTTTGCATAATGCATTTCTAGCAAATCTAAAACGTTTTTCATCACCACACTCAATGGTATTACTAGCAGCAAGTACGGGTTTATGAAAGCGTTATTAGATGGCATCATTAAGAAGTATGAGAAATAGAAATAGGCTGTTGTAATCCAGGTTGATGAAAATAAAAGATACATTTTGATTCGTTGAGTATTAGATAGTAAAGCATTTTTACGTTCTATAAATCTTAACGCTAATTCTTTTTTATCTTCTTCAATTAGGCTTCTCTTTTCTTCTAGAGGAGAAATATAAAGAAATAGCCGCATACTAGGTTTTGATAAGCGTTTATTAAGCTCGCCAGGGTTCAACAATCTAGAAAGATTGCTCAAAGCATCTCTTAAAAAACAATGTTTGAAATCCTCTTCAAACGAACGATCATTCTTTTTTAATATAGAGATTAATTTATCAAAATCTTTACCTATAGCTTCTTCACCAATCCCTAGTGTATCGAACAGCTTCTTTCTATAATGAAATTCACGTGCTGTTAAACGTCCATTACTTTCAGCACCAACACTGACTTTAACACAAGGATTTCCTAACTCTAAAGGTTCAATGTACTTTTTTAGCTCTTGATAAGCTTTATAAATCTGATCAAATCTATTTTTGTCTCCACCTTTGTCAGGATGGTTTACAAGTATCAATTTATTATATTGTTTTTTCAGAAATTTGCTAAGAGCTTGATAATCCTTACCTACAATTTGTTCAGCTTTTATCTCTAGTACGTTAAACAGATCATTATTATCATAAAACTCCTAACCAGTTAACTTAAAATGTTGACTCATTACTACACCTCACATAAATACACGATGTTATTAGTATAATATATTTAATGTTTCACACAAGCATAAAAATATCAAGCACCCACTAAGAGAAGAAACCCTCTTTTCCATCATATAAATACAACTTATCCATTCTTACTACGTCAAAGCTATTTTCTTCGAGTTTGATTAGTAGGTTATTTACATCACTATTTGTAATAGTTTTCTTTTCATTATTTGCAATAAACCTACAGGTTATTTGGTCGCTTGAAGACTCTGAATTCCCTGGCCAAATCGCAAGGCCTTTTGAGTATATCGCTATAATCTTAGGATCACTTGATTCAAATAATCCTACTATTTGATCAAAATTGTTGGATTTGTTCCAAGCAAGCGTTATATCGCTACCCACTAGCTTTTTAACTTTGTAATCTTGTTCGTAATTGTCTTGTACTTTATTTATTTTACTATCCAAATCACTGCTAATTATAAGTTCAGATAATGTTGCAGGTTTCTTTCCTAGATTATCTATAACAGCTTCTGCAAATTCTTTGGTCCCAACTTTTTGTTTGTTCCTTTTTTCCTTATATAAATCAGCAGTGTGTATCCCATCCTCTAAAGTCTTGAGCCATGCATCGTAAATTAGTTTTGCAGTACTCACTTGACCGATATAGACCAACATATGCACTGCGGCATTTAAAAGACCAGAAGGATTAGCTATATTTTTTTCTGCAATATCAGGAGCAGAACCATGCACTGCTTCGAACATCGCGTATTCGTTGCCAATATTACTACTTCCTGCAAGCCCCACAGAGCCAGAGGTTTGTGCCACTATATCTGATAATATGTCGCCATACAAGTTTTCAGTTACTATAACATCGAAATTCTCCGGTTCTGTTGCAACACGTGCCATTCCAATATCAACTATATAATGTTCTGCCTTTATGTCCTGGTATTCCTTTGCAATGCGATCAAACGCTGCATGAAAAGTTCCGTCAGTCATTTTCATTATGTTATCTTTAGTCAGGCAAATTACTTTTTTTCTGTTGTGTTTTTTCGCGTATTCAAAAGCATACCTGCATATCTTCTCTGAGCCAGACCTAGTAATAATTTTAGTGCATTGGTACGAGTCACCAGTGAGCCTATGCTCTATTCCGGTGTAAACATCTTCTTCATTTTCGCGTATTACTACGATATCAAACTTACCAAATTTGTTTTCTATAACAGGATGATATGAAATGCATGGTCTGATGTTTGCATATAGCCCTAAATTCTTCCTCAGTGCAACGTTCAAGCTCTTGTGCCCTTTGCCTTGCGGAGTTGTTGTCGGAGATTTGAGTAATATCTTTGTTCTTTCAATAGATTCCCAACCACTTGGAGAAATTCCGTGAGACCATTCCTTACTATAAACACGCTCCCCTATTTCAATAATATCTATTGAGATCTTCGCTTCTGCTTCACGCAATATCGACAGCACTGCTTCCATAATTTCTGGGCCGATACCATCGCCATACGCAACTGTGATTGGTGTTGACATAACTTCCTTAACTGTAAATGATTTAATGTTAATTCAAATAATAGAGTGGGTCAATGTTGCTAAAATAGCATATTTACGGTTATTTAATAATGAACTTTTATACTGGCTATAGCATTGCAAAATATGGAAAGTGTATGGATACTAAAGTAAGTTATGCAGGGATTACAAGACGTATTTTTGCATTTGCAATCGATTATATTTTAGCACAGGGAATGGGGTTTGTTATCGGATTTATCATTGGATTTACTTTAGCATATTCTCTATCACTCAATGTAACTGAAATGATTTTAGATAAAGCAGTAACTATACAAGTAATAGGGTTGATATTGGAATTAATATTTTATGTATTTACGATAATAGAATTTGGTGGTACTCCAGGACAATTGTTACTTCGCATGCGTGTAAAAGATGAAAATACACTTGAAAAAATCACTCTAATACAAGCAATAAGCAGAACAGCGGTTTTTGGAGTATTATATTTTATAATCTGCTACACACTATTCAATATTTCTAGTCTATTCATAGTTGTATCAATCTTAATCATATTATTTGCAATCCTTGACCAGCGCAAACAATTTCTTCACGATAAAATTGCAAGAACAGTAGTGATAGACTATAAACCTAGTTGATATTTTTCTTTAGTTGTTACCACCAAGGGTGTTATTCCAGCGCATGACGCTGGAATCTAGTTCTTATTGTACATTTACTTGGTGTAGAGTTAAGTTTCCTGGATCCAAGTAGTCTGGGCACTGGGATGACGAGAAAGGAGCACTGGGATGACAAAGAAATAGGCACTTGGATGACAAAAAAAGGAGTACTGGGATGACACCACTTACTACGTATTTAAACTATAATGTTCATCATTACACGCTGGCAGGATGTCATATATAGTGTTACCCAGGTAGCTCTGGGGCTTATCGTTTTTAAGATCCCAATTAGATAGAAGGTTTGTACTTTTTTCAAATCAAAGCTTGAATTTTTGCTGGAAAATCAATATATTATATATATGAAGTTTTAATTTAAGTTGTTATGTTGACCCCAATGGCAAGCTTATGTGTTGATAGCAGAACCAATCTCATGCAATATATTGCTAGAGTGCAAAAATTTCCTATGCTGTCTCAAGAGGAAGAGGTACGATTAGCAAAAAATTGGAACCAATATAAGGATATTTCTTCTGCTCATAAATTGATTACCAGCCATTTGAATTTGGTAGTAAAAATTGCAATGAAATTCAAAAATTATGGACTATTGTTGATGGACCTGGTCATGGAAGGGAATCTGGGTTTAATGCATGCAGTGAAAAAGTTTAATCCTGATTTAGGGTTTCGTTTTTCAACTTATGCAGTGTGGTGGATTGAAGCTTCAATGAAAGATTTTATATTGAAATCTTGGTCGTTCGTGAAAATAGGCACAACGCAAGCACAAAGAAGACTATTTTTTAGTTTACGTAAAATAAAAAAAAGAATTTTACAGTATACAAACAGGGAAACTTTAAGCAATGAAGAAATAAAAGCAATATCTAATGAGCTTTCTGTATCCGAAGGAGACGTTCTGCAGATGAATTACCGTTTGGCTTGCAAGGATCAGTCGCTAAACGATTGCATAAAAATAGGTGATGACTCTAAAAGGGAGTTGCAAGATATGATCCCATGTAACTTGGTCAGTCAAGAAGTAACCTATCAGAATCATGAAGAAAAAGAATTAAAAGAAACAATTTTAAACAATGCACTAGCAAGCCTTAACGAAAGGGCAAGAGACATTTTTATTAGTAGATACTTGTGTGAAAACACTCAAACTCTGGATGAACTTAGTAAAAAATATTGTGTTTCAAGAGAAAGAATAAGACAGTTAGCTGAGCAGGCGATGGCTAAGGTAAAACGATATATACAATCTGAAAGTTTGAAATTTGGTTTGCATGCGTAGTTTTTTTATATTTCTAATATTTTTTTCAATAGGCGCTTTTGCATCGGTTAGTGATGTGCAATTGAAGGAAAAATACAAAGACTGGCTTGTATATACTGCATCAGAAGATGGAGAGAAAGTGTGTTACATTGTATCTTACCCTAAGACAAAAAGCGAGCATTATACAACCAATCGCAAGCCGTATGTAATGGTCAGTTATGTTGATAAAAAAGCAGATGAGGTAAGCGTTACCTCTGGTTTTCAGTATGATAAGGAGCCTGTAGCTCTCAATATCGACAAAAAAATTAAATATACACTGCCTATAATACAGGGAAGTTTTGCGTGGGCAGAGCATACAAAAATAGATCAAGATCTCATTCTAAAAATGAAGCAGGGATTATCAATGGTAGTTAATGGAAAAACAAAAACAGTGACCATTGATGATACTTATTCCCTACTTGGTTTTCAAAAAGCGTATCAAAAAATGCATGATTTATGCCATACAAAGTAAATCATTGTAACAGAATACCCAGCTATAGTATAAACTAGACTACTCTTTCAATGGAAATATAAATAGCACTTTACTTTATATGTGATGTGGATATCATTTAAAATATATTTTTGAGAGTTAGCAATGTCAGAGGTTGCAGGTGTAGATACAGAAATCAAAAAGCAAAATTCTGTGTGCGAGCAGATGCGTTTTAGCGTGAGCCGCACAAGTCTTTTAAATACATTATCCAGAGTAAGTGGAGTGGTTGAAAGGCGTAATGCAATAGATGTTTTGGCATGTATAAATATCAAAGCACAACACGGCAGCATAAAATTAATGGCAACTGATCTTGACATTTCAATGTTTGCCTCACTTGCTGCAACCGTATTAACAGAAGGAGAAGTAAAAATTTCAGCGCATACTTTACATGACATAGTGAAGAAGTTACCCGCTGATTTGGATGTCAATTTTGAAGTAAACAACCAAGGAAAATTATTGATGTCTTGCGGAAATGCAAACTTTTCTTTACCGAATGTAGTTTCAAGCAGCTTTCCTGCTCTTGAAGAAGACAATTATAAACATGATTTTATTCTACTAAATACGGACCTGATAGACTTATTAACTAAAACAAAATTTGCTGTATCACTAGATGATACAAGGTATAATTTAAATGGAATATATCTACATACAGACAAACAGTTTCTGTACTGCGTTGCAACTGATGGTCATCGTTTATCATGTATAAAGAGACCAAAGCCTGGGAACATCAATGGCGAATTTGGTGTGATCATTCCACGTAAAACTGTTATGGAGCTATTGAAAGTATTGGATGATTGTAATGAGATTAATATAAAACTTTCAGACAGAAAAATCAAGTTTACATGCGGTGAATATATTCTAATATCAAAATTAATAGATGGGACTTTTCCAAATTATAAAGCAGTTATTCCAGCATCTCAAGACAAGCATATGATTATTGAAAGTAAAAAACTTTCAGATGTTATAGATCGAGTTTCCGTTGTTGTATCTGATAAAGTAAAATCCATTAAATTCTCACTACAAGAAAAGCTGCTGACTCTGCATTCAAACTCTCAAGAGTGCAGTGATGCAACTGAATCCATAGAAGTGGACTACAATGAAGCTCCTATAGAAATAGGGTTTAACTCGCGTTATTTGCTTGATGTTCTATCCTGCATAAAAAATAAATGTAAGTTTAGCTTAGCCGATGGTAATAGTGCTACAATTATCACTGATGAAGACGATTCAAGTGTATTATATGTAGTGATGCCAATGAGAACTTAAGGGCTCAGGATTATTTTTTATCAAATTAGTAATCTATCTTTACCAAATATAAGCCAAAAGGTGGTGCAGTAACTCCAGCGGCATTTCTTTTGCATTGGTTTAATATATTTAGCATTTCTTGCGGATTGGTTCTATTTTTTCCAAATTCAACTAAAGTACCCACAATGATCCTCACTTGGTTATGTAAAAAGGAAATAGCAGATATTTTGATGTGTATATGATTCCCATTTTGTATTATATCGATATCATCAATTGTTCTCATCGGATTTGCGGCTTGACAATCTTTTGAACGAAAACTTGAAAAGTCATGTTTTCCAAGTAGATGTTTAGCAGCTTCACACATAATATTTACATCAAGTGGGTTAAACACTTGCCATACATAACCTGTCTCCAGAGCAGCAGGAGCATAGCGATTAACTATTCTGTATTCGTAATGTCTTTTTTTTGCTGAAAACCGTGCGTGAAACGCATCATCTACAACTTCTGCATTAAGCACGACTATGGGAATTGATTTTAAATGATAATTTATTGCGTTTCTTATTCTATAAAGCTCAAATTCCTTTTCCATATCAAAATGAGCAATTTGTCCTAAAGCATGAACCCCTGCATCAGTCCTGCCACCACAGTACAAAGTAACTTTCTCACCACTAAAATTAAATATAGCATTTTCTATGGCTTCCTGGATTGAATGAGCAGAATGTTGCTGCTTCTGCCAGCCAGAGAAACTACTACCATTGTATTCTATCGTTATTTTGTATCGCACTGCAGAGTCTATCTAACTTTCTATCTTAATATAATTTAGGTAGCTAATTTTTCTACGATAACGTTCTTCGTTATTAAAAAACCCTTGGCAGATTGTTCACGTTCGATTATCATGAAAGTTATACAAGTTAATAAATGATTCATGGCAAACAACTCAGAAGAAAGAAATAATGATAAACAAAAAGCGCTAGATAACGCAATAAGCCAGATTGAAAAAGCATTTGGTAAAGGTGCAATAATGAAGTTGAAGCAAAACCCTGTAGAGAAAATAGACACAATATCCACAGGATCAATTGCGCTTGATTCGGCTCTAGGTGTTGGAGGTCTGCCAAAAGGACGTATAATTGAAATATTTGGTCCTGAGAGTTCTGGTAAAACCACTCTTGCCTTGCATGTGATTGCTGAAGCACAAAAAAAAGGAGGATCATGCGCATTTATCGATGCAGAACATGCATTGGATGTCTTATATGCTCGTAAACTTGGGGTAAGCACTGATGATTTAGTAATTTCGCAACCAGACACTGGGGAACAAGCATTACACATTGTTGAGTACTTAGTGTGTTCTGGTGCGGTTGATGTGATAGTTATTGACTCTGTTGCAGCGTTAACTCCAAGAGCTGAAATTGAAGGTGATATGGGTGATCAACATATGGGGCTGCAAGCAAGGCTTCTAAGTCACGGGCTACGAAAGCTAACCTCTGCCGTTTCAAAAGCGAACTGTATATTGATATTTATTAATCAAATTCGTATGAAAATAGGAGTAGTGTATGGAAATCCTGAAACTACCACGGGTGGAAATGCATTAAAATTCTATACTTCTGTAAGGCTTGACATAAGAAAAGTTGGTGTAATAAAAGACAAAGAAAATATTACAGGCAATGAAACAAGAGTTAAAGTTGTAAAAAATAAAGTTGCTCCTCCATTTAGAGAAGCGAAATTTGATATAATGTACAATGAAGGTATATCAAAACTTGGAGAAATAATAGATATGGGAGCAAAGCTTGGTGTGCTTGAAAAAGCAGGTGCTTACTATTCATATAACAACACACGTCTTGGACAAGGAAGAGAGAATGTAAAAACTTACCTAAAAACAAACAAAGAAGTCACAAATGAAATAGAAACAAAAATCAGAGATTTACTCAGAAATCATGATAATTCTATCATAATAGACGAGGATAGTGAGCAACTTTTAGAAGAATCAGTGTTCTGATCTAAACTTAGTTTGTGTTGGATGAGTTGTTACAGTATGACGGTGTGTGCTAATCTGTAATGTTACCTTGTATCAAGAAGACTTTGCTGAAGCAGTTAAAAAAAGCTTTTCATGAGAAATTATAAATGATAAATTATTAACAATAGGTCATTGTGAATAAGATTATGTGTTTTAGTTTACCTAATATAAACAGGGAAGGTTATTTATTTATAGTCGTTGCCTTTATAGTAACGTGTATAGCATTCTCTATATCTTGGGGGTTTGGTGTTACGTGCTTGTTTCCGACATTATTGTGTACTTATTTCTTTCGCGATCCAGCAAGAGCTGTGCCAAACAATAAGGATCTTATATTAAGTCCTGCTGATGGTGTGATTTCAAAAATTGAAGAAGTTAATTATCCTTTATCGGCAGAAAATGGGGAAGAGAAGAAGTTCATGCTTGTTAGCATATTTTTAAGTGTTTTGAACGTCCATGTGAACCGTATACCAATATCTGGTACGATAAAGGAAATGAATTATAAAAAAGGCAAATTTGTATCCGCAATGAGCAATAGGTCTAGTAATGAAAATGAAAAGCAGGTTATTGTGATTGAATACAAAAAGGAAAAAGAAATTATTGTGGAGCAAATAGCTGGATTAATTGCACGTCGTATCGTTTGTAATTTAGGAGTATCCCAGAATGTGAAAGCAGGTGAAAGGTTTGGAATTATAAGATTTGGTAGTAGAGTGAATATTTATGTTCCTGCTGATACAGAAGTCAGAGTTTCAGAAGGGCAAACTGTTATTGGTGGTGAAACAATTATAGCAAACTTAAATAAGGAAAACGTTCAAGAGAAGCTTACTTTTGACGTTATATGAATAACGATGGAAGTAACAGTAGATTCTTACCTATTACTAAATTATTCCCAAACTTTATAACTTTATTGGGTTTATGTTCTGGTCTCACTTCACTTAAATTTACATTTAATGAACAATGGGAATTCTCAGTAATTTTTATCATCATTGCAGCAATAATAGATGGAATGGATGGCAGAATAGCTAGAATTCTAAAATCAACTAGCGATTTTGGAGCCCAGCTTGATTCTTTTGCAGATTTTCTAAATTTTGGTGCAGCGCCTGCATTTCTTTTGTATTTTTGGAAGCTAAACGAAATAAAAGTCATAGGTTGGATTTTAGTAATGATATACGTAATCTGCATATCAATAAGACTTGCAAGATTTAACGTTTCGCTACACTCAGAACAATCACACTGGGAAAAATTTTTCTTTTCTGGTGTTCCAGCTCCAGTGTGTGCTTTACTTTCTTTGTTACCAATAATTATTACCTTTCAATCTCATGAGAGTGAATACTTACTTCTCATAGAGCGATTTTTTAACACAAGAAACGTAGCTTGTTACTTTCTGGCCATTTCATTTTTTTCGATAAGTCACATTCCAACTTTCTCTGCAAAATATATTTATGTTCCCAAAAGCCTATCCTATATATTTGTGTCATTTTTTGGAGTACTTATTATATTTTTCATCAGTAAGCCCTGGATGACGCTACCAATTTTAGGTGTAGTGTATGTACTTACTATTCCAGTGAGCACTGGGCTTTATATATATTACTCGTATAAAGCTCGTTAGCTATAAGTTGTAATAAAAAGTAGTGAGCAACATGATTGTAAAAATAAGTGAACTGTTAAATTCATTTCTGTACATAAAGATATTCAACATTCCATTTATAATTATTTGGGTAATTGCAACTGGAGTTTTTTGTACCATCCAATTCAAATTCACTAACTTTAGATTGTTCAAGCATGGAATACAGACGCTATTCAATCTAAAGTGTAATCACAATAACAATGGCATAATCACTCATATTCAAGCGTTTGCAACAGTAATTTCAGGAACAGTTGGTCTTGGAACAATATCAGGAGTTGTAATAGCTATCACAATAGGGGGGCCAAGTGCAGTTTTTTGGATGGTAATTACCGGAATACTTGGTATGTCGATAAAGTTTGCCGAGGTGGTGCTTGCATTCACCTATCGCTCTGAAAATGCAACTGGCGGGGCTTTTTGTTACATGAAGTACGGGCTTGCAAAAATTGGATTTGCAAAAACTGGTAGATTTCTTGCCCTTACTTATGCGATTATGCTGCTTATTGCAATGATTTTAGGCGGCATACCATTTCAAGCAAATCAAATTGCAGCATTATCAACCAACCTCTTTGAATACAATGCATCTGTTATTATATCCCTGCTCGTCTTAATTGTAATATTGGGAGGAATAAAGCGTATTGCTTTTGTTTCAACAGGTTTAGCACCAATCATGATAGTGCTATATGTGGGTATGTGTATATATTTAATTTGTATGAACGGAAGTAATTTGCTGAATGCTTTATCCATAATATTCCAAGACATCTTTAACAAATCAGCTATAGGAGGCGGAGTATTGAGCGGATTAATAGCCGGAGTGAGAAGATCAGTGTTTGCTAACGAAGCAGGTACCGGAACAGCAGCTATAGCACATTCAGCTGTAAAAGAAGAAGATCCAATTAAAGTTGGGTGCGTTGCAATGATTGCACCACTTATAGATACAATATTAATCTCATTTTTGACTGGTATTGTGATAATTATCACTGGTATGCATAGCACTGATAACGTGGGTGATATTACATTAATTAGCTTGGTATTTTCAACAGCTTTGCCCTTGTTCAGCAAGTTAGTTTTTCCGCTAATGATGTTTTCCTTTGCATTTTCTACAATAATAGCTTATTGTTACTACTGTGAAGTTGCTCTGCTGTATTTATTTGGTAATAAAAAAATACTGATACCGTTCCAAATTCTTATAGTGGTTTCAGTGTATATTAGTTGTATGTCAAAAAATATAGAACTTATATCTTACCTAGGCGACAGTTTGTTCATGTGCCTTATGATTCCAAATGCTGTTGCAATATATCTACTGAGAAGGGAAGTTTTGAATACAATAGATTCTTATTACAATTCTAAAGGATATTAACATGATTTATAGATTACTTTGTATGGTGTTATTTTGCCTATTATTTAATGATGCGTATGCTGCTTCAGGTTTTTACGGAAGTTATGACGCTGTGTTGAATGGAATAAATAACTTCATGAATGAAGTGCTGTTTTTCAAAATCTTTTATATACCGTTCATACTTCTTCTACTATCCTTTGGTTATGTATTTTTAACCTTACGCTTTAAGTTTCTCAACATAAGAATGTTTAAGCATGCGTTTGCTATTTTATGTGGAAAATATGACACGAATCACCATGATGGTCATATTACGCATTTTCAGGCATTTATGACTGCACTTTCAAGCACAGTAGGCCTTGGAACTGTTGCTGGAGTCGCAATTGCAGTTTCAATGGGAGGGCCAGGAGCGGTGCCTTGGATGATGATTACAGGTTTTTTTGGTATGTCAGCAAAATTTGCCGAAGTGACTTTAGCATTTAGACATAGAACAGAAGATCAGGAGCAATTGTTTAGTGGTCCCTTTCAGTATATAAAGAATGGTCTGGAGGAATTTGGATTTAAAAAACTTGGTATTGTTTTAGCTGCAATATATGCAGTATTCTTTGTATTATCAGGTCTTGGTGGAAGTGTAGCGTTTCAAACCAACCAAATGGTTTCAATATTATCTGGCTATTCAAGTTGGGTAGATGGTCACTCTTGGTTTCTTTCTTCCATAATCTCTGCGCTGCTTGCTCTAGTGATTATTGGCGGAATTAAAAGGATAGCTAGAGTATCTTCTGCACTAGTGCCTATTATGTCACTCATATATATATGTAGCTGCCTTATTATTATTGGATTTAATATCCACAATCTTGGTCACACATTTAAGATATTATTTTCCAGCATGATAGATTTTAATGCTGTTGGCGGAGGGATGGTAGGAGCATTTGTTGCTGGAATTCAAAGAGCAATTTTTGCCAGCGAAGCTGGTGTCGGCTCTGCTGCAATTATTCATGCAACAACTAAAGATGAAGAACCAGTAAGAACTGGGCTTGTTGCTATGATAGAACCGTGTTTTGATACAATGCTCACTTGCTGTTTAACTGGAATAACGATAGTAATAACAGGTGCATACCAGACTAGTGTTGGTGAAGGGATATTAATCACTCAAAAGGCATTTGAAACTGTTTCTTCATGGTTTCCTATACTTTTAACCATAGCTGCACCTTTGTTTGCATTTTCTTCAGTAATTTCGTTTGTATATTGTTGTGAAATGGGGTGGCTATATTTATTCGGTGCAAAAAGTATAGTGATATACCGCATAGCAGTAATAATTGTAGCGTTTTTTTCTGGTCTTTCTAAAGATATAATGGCTATTGCCAATATCGGTGGAACTTTGTTCTCTTGTTTAGCTCTCATCAACATGACAGCGCTTATACTGTTTAGTAATCAGATTAACGATGAAGTTCAGTGCTACCTAAAAAGGCTGAGGAATAATAAAATTAATTAAATTTTGGCATATGCGGAGAGGTATAGCTATAATAAGTAAGATTTCCCTACGTCATACCGCGATTTATTCGCGGTATCTCAGCATAGATCCCGCTAACAAGCAGCGGGATGACGAAATTTTGCGATTATTAATCAGTAAATTTTACCTGTGTTAGTTATAGTCCTTACACTATCCTACATATTAGGTTCAATACCGTTTAGCTTAATCATTACAAGAATGAAAGGGATAAACTTAAGAGAAGTAGGTTCAAGCAACATTGGCGCTACAAACGTTGCAAGAACAGGAAATAAATGTCTTGCTGCTCTGGCATTATTTCTGGATTCCTTGAAAGGATTCATCGCCGTTTATATAGCACAACAATTTTGTGATAATAACGATTTTTATATATATGTATCTGCAATTTTAGCAGTTTTAGGGCACATGTTTCCTATTTGGCTAAAATTTAAAGGAGGCAAAGGAGTTGCAACAACTCTGGGAGTGTTGATAGTGTTTAACATACCTGTGGCATTAGTGTTTATATTTGTTTGGCTAGCAGTGTTTTTTACCTTTCGATATTCTTCCCTTGCTTCCTTGACGGCTACTGCAGTAACTGTTATAGCATCATTCTTTCTTCAAAAGGAGTTACTTTTTGTGCTATTGGTTATAGCAATATTGATTTTCTTGAAGCACTACAGAAACATTGTGAATCTTCTGCAAGGGAAGGAGCATAAATTTTTATAAGTGGTGTGTTGTTAAATTACTAATACTTAAACCACGAGATAAATTGCTTGATGGTATTATCCTTGCTTCATTATTCAAAGTTATTATTCTTTCTTTTACTATTTTATCTATTTCTTGTGTTGTCAAAAGACCATCTTCAATAAATCTTTGCTTCGCTTCTTTTATTTTTTTATAAAGTTGAGTAACGTGATCTTTATTTCCTTCATATACACTTTCAATTTCTAACTCTAACTTATGTGAAGCTCCTTCTTTTAACATTTCATCCATTGCTGCTTTTGTTACTTCTAACCTTTCTTGCAAAATTTTCTTTATTTTTTCCTTATCATTTTCGTTATTTCGACTGAGTTCTGAATATACTCTATAGAGTTTTTTTTCTTGTGGTAGAAACCTTAATCCATCTAACATCCTAACCACTTGACCCTCAATAGTCCCCTCAGCTTTTAATTTAAATTCCTTCACTTCTTCCACTATTATTGTGTCAGCTATTTTCTTAGCTTCATCCAAAGACGAACCCTTGAGGAAAAAATCTGTCTTGAGTAAATTTTGGTTTAAAAGCTCTAGAAAGACTTTTTCTCCGATGTTTTCGAGTAAACTTTCTTGGTCACCTAAACCATGCTCCTGCAGTTTATTTCTCATGTGCTGAACCAGCTCAAAACATTGTAATTTATTTAACCCTATAGAGCTAATATTTTTCATCAACGTCAGCACAATTTGTTCACTATATTGAGAAAAAAAACTCAATAATTTTCTCATTAAAGGAATACTTACCTCTGAAATAAAATCATCAACTATCTTCTGATTTTCATTATCTTTATGGTTGTTTTGAACTGTATGCCAAGCCTTAAGAATTTCTTTACTGTTTTTCTTGTTTTTTAACCTGTCTAACATAAACTTACGTGCTTCATTTTCTGCCTCTGAAATTGATATTTGCTGTGGAGTAGTAAATCTAATTTCCGGATCAGGATGAGTACCTTCTAATGTACTTAACATCCTATAAACAATACCGGTAAAGCAGGTGTTAGGAATACGCTCTTTTCTAGAGAAAGTTTGGCTATCAAGCAAGTTTGTAATTAACGCGTCTTTTTTATTTTTTGCAGCTTCTCTATCTCCATCATTGCAGGCTCTCAGAACTAGAAGTAAAATCTGCCCACCTGTGAAACCAGAGCTATGCTTTTGATCATCTTTGCAAAAGTCATTTAAAAATGCAATTACTCTTCCTTTATCTTCATTACTAAACTCATATGAACTATCTATATATCTAATGAATTGAATATATTCATCGTTTTTGATTACGTCTTCAGGTACTTGTTCGCCATACTTATCTTTTAATTTATCAATATTTTTAATGATATCATCATTTAATTGATGAGGGAGTAAATGTTCATAAGCATTATCGAGCTTATTAACGCTAGCTCGTACATTTTCTTTTACGCCTTCCAAAAAGAAATTTATAGAAGCTTTAAGCAGCGTAAATGGGTTAAAATCTTTTGGTCTTAGCTCACTCTGCAATAGAATTAACACCATTGCGAGTGGTATCGTTGCCAGAAACGAAATTAGTAAGAAAGTAGTTGTAAAAGTGAGATATGTTATAAATGCTGAAAACAAGAAGAAAGATACTAGCTTTATCATGTTATTCTTAAAAAATATCTCCCAATAGTCTTTTTTGGTTATTTTCTCACGCTTTGCGGCCTTTATTTCTTTGTAAGTGTAAAAAGTTTTTATCTCAGCTCTAAAGAATATAGTAGCAAAGAACAAGAACGCGTTAGCAGGATTAACTAAAATACTTAACGCAACGAGATTTCCAAAATAACTAGCGAATTTCAGTCTACTAGAATCTTTTGAAGGAAATTGCAGTTGAGAAATGCCTATCATAGCCTACCTTTGACATCATTACACTCTAGTAATAGCATAATAATTTAAAACGTCAATGTTTAAGTATTTTATTATCCGCACACTCATCGTATTCGATCTCGACTGTAGAGTGTGCTATCTCGAACCTATTTAATAGTATTTTTTTTATCTCATACAAAATATCAGTGTGTTGTGCATCTTGCTTTACTTTGGCATGCATGGTAATTATAAAATAATTATCAGACAGTGACCATGCATGTATGTGGTGCACATCTATCACTTCAGGTAATTCTGATGTGATCTTACTTTTTATTTCCTCAGTAGATATCCCTTCAGGTGTGCCTTCAAGAAGTATGTGGCAAGAATTCTTTAGAATTTTGTAGCCACTATTCAAAATGATTACACTGACAAATACCGATAAAATCGGATCCACCATTTGCCATCCAGTAAGCATGATGATTACAGATGCAAGTATAGCAGCTACAGAACCTAAGATATCTCCTATAACGTGTAGTACAGCACTTTTTATGTTTATATTGCTCTCGCATTTACTATGTAATATAAAAAAGACTATGATATTAGAGATCAGGCCAAGTGTAGCAATTACTAACATTAATTTCCACTCAACATTTACCGGAAAAATAAATCTTTTTATTGACTCAATTATAATAATTACTGCAATAAAGAATAAAGTTAAACCATTAACAAATGCTGCAATTATTTGCAACCGGTGATACCCGTATGACCTTTGCAAATCAGATTTCTTAGCTGAAAATTTGTGTGCTAACCAGCTTAAAACTAAGGCAAAGAGGTCAGTAAGCATATGCCCTGCATCTGATAATAGAGCAAGCGAATGTGAAATTATTCCACCTACTATTTCCATAAGCATTGTTATCGCAACTATTATTATGGAATAGATTAAGCGCTTGGACTGCGCTGCTGAGTGTTTGCCGTTATGCACTGCTGTCATATAAAATCTTTTCATGAACAAAAACGTGGGTAACGCTGGGTTCGAACCAGCGACCGCTTGCACGTCAAGCAAGTGCTCTACCAACTGAGCTAATTACCCATCGTGGTTTTAGTATAGTGCTTTGGTGGAATAAAAGTCAATTTGCTTTTAAATTCTTACCCTATCCTAATGTAACGTTAGAATTTAGATTTTTTTTGTGGTCAAGCTATATCTTATATTGTTCATATTAAGTTAATTACTTATATTTCTTCACTAAGATATAGATTATACCAATATAAAAATTCACACTTTTTTAGTAGAGATCATATTAATATTGAAACATATATTTGAAAATTAAATATGAAATGGAGGGTAAAATGTCTAATTATATGTCAATACAAAATAGTAAAACTAGAGTTATAAAGAACGAGTTACAAACAACAGGTAGGGTTAGAGCAAACGATCAATCTGTTGAAGACGTAAAGATCACAAATGACCATGCTTTTTATAAATTGATTTGTGAAAAACAAGCTCACGGGGATGTTTCAGTGGAGCAATTTAATTCACTATATTATGAAATTTCTGAGAAGATGATAAAAAAACCTTTTACCACTCAGGAAATAAATGACTTCTGCAAGGAAAAAGGTATTCCTTTGTTTACAACGGATGAATTACTTACTCTTGTACCAAAGGAAGACACAAAATGTTATGTAAATTATGAAACAAATTCAGTAAAAACCCATGATCACGGATATATGGCTGATCAGATTAATATTAAAGCTTCATATATAAGGGCGGATTCAGTCAACCATCAAGATTGCCAAAATTACGTTGTGGATTCAGATGCGTATTATAAATTCATATACAAAAAGATGGTGGAAGGATCTATAAGAAGCTGGGTTCTTGAAAATCTTGATGGATCAAAGTCAAGCGAAGACAGTATGAGAGAATATTTGAAAAATAGTTCTTACGATCAGGAGCTTAAAGCTTGGCTAAGAGATAATCCAGAGGGAAATCTCAAGGGATGGCTAAGCGATCCGGCAAATAAGGGATATACAAATGTAGAGTATAATGTATTATATGAGAAAATCTCTGAAGAACTTGTTCACACCAGTATGAGTATTGATCAAATTAAGGGGATATATAATAAGTATGATATAACACCTCCAACAGAAAGTGAATTCGGAGGGATAAAAAAAGTTCAGGAGGAAACAAGGTCAAGTGAGTATTATGAACAAAAAACAGGTTTAACATTCCAAGGTAGAATAAATCTAAACGTTACTGATGACAATGCTGACAATAAGTTTAATCTAAACATTGACCTATTTCAGGACAAAAGTTTTGAAGATCTGACTGACCAAAACAACGATGGTGTTATCAACAATGAAGGTCTCCTAAAATCACTAGAAGAAACTGTAAAAACATTCAATGAAGTCTTTGGAATAAAGAAAGATAACAATCCACTTCTAACGCATGGAAACGTTGCTAATTTTAGGCTGTTCCTGTTTGAAAATAAGGAGAGCTATCAGAAATATTTAAGTGGCGGTCATGACGTTCACATACCAGGTGGTGGTGCAGCAGAATCCTCTGACAATAACTATATCAGTAATATGTACTCTCATGCTGAAAACGCTAGGAATAATGGTGATTTCACCCATGATGGAAAAATCGATCATAACGATTATAATTATGTTATTAAGCATGAGTTTGTCCATGCGTTAACGTTCTACTTACCTTCTAAGCTCGATCTTGGTAAAGTTTTAATGGAAGGGTTAGCAGAATATGTTACACACCTAACAGAAGGAGAAAAACCGGCTGATTTCGCAAAACTTGTTAATGAGGAATACAAGGAATATACTCTAGAGGAAATAGTTAAAGGAGCCATCGATCCTTATCAAACAGGTGCAGCAGTTATTGCATATATCGAAGAAACTTATCCAAATTTCATTGATAATTTACTTTATGCAGCAACAGAAGATAGGAAAACTCTGAATGGTCGTTTTTATTTCAAGGAGATGATGCAAAAAATCTACCAAAGCGAAGCAGAGAAAATCCAAAAAGGAGAAGGGTTTTCTAATTGGGTAAAAACTAACTCAAGCACTGAGGATAACACTATTGAGTCTGATCATATTCAATCTGATCAACCAGACGAAGAAGACGAAGTGCAGTCAAAAGAGCAAGTAAATGAAGACAGAGCTACCACTGGTTCATTGCGTGGTTTGGAAGCACCTAAAAGACCAGTAATACATGAGCACAATGAAGAAAAAATTATTCTAAAAGACACAATCTTGAAAATAGAAAAGAGCTATGATCAAGGTTCAGAAGGAAAACACAAGGCAAATGTAACAATAGATTATAATGATGTGAAAGCCTTGTATGATAGAGCGGAAGGAGCAGAAGAGCAATCTGTGTTAAAGTTTTGGCACAAATTGGCTGAATCAGGATATAAGGTTGGTGCTTTGCCGGAAGACAAATACTATTTTGAAAAAGGCAAATTCGTAATCCACGATAGTGGCACAAAGAAACTTATAGTGTTACCTGAAGATAAGGTGTCCATCAAGATAATGAAGGATGGTGATAGTTATAGTTTAGCTATATCAAGTGGTAATGGCAAAGTAATAAGCAGCATTAGTAAAATAGATAATCCAAATTACGAATTGCTGTCAGATTCAAGTCATTTCAATTTAGGGGAGCAAGATAATATTGTATTATCAGATCAACATCTCGAATATAATCTTTATCTAGAGAATGGCTTTGTGAAAATGTTTGATTGTGCAAGCGATCATGTTTATCACGATCATAACTCGGCCTACATCTAATACAGGGAAGCAAGTATAGCTGACCCAAGCAACACGTCATACCGCGATTCATTCGCGGTATCTCTTAGCCGCTAACAAGTAGCGAGATGACAGCAGTCCTACATCATACCACCGCGAACCGTTATACCACAGCGGTATCTCTAGATCCCGCTAACAAGTAGCGGGATGACGATTGTCAGGCCAGTACCTTCTCCTGTCATCCCAGTGCCTCCCTCCCTTGTCATCCAAGTAGCTTGACTACTTGGATCCAGAAAAATTGATTGTGCACTATACAACATTTTCGATCAAACCAGTGTCAGCTACTTGCATCACATCATCTGCTACACACTTGGATTACAAGAGGAGAATTCTGAAACAACAAGTTTCAAGGAAGTCTTATGCAAAATCTAGCATTTACGGAAATTATATTATTTTTATGCACTCTATGGTTTTTATAATTAACGGAGGGTGATATGGCGTTGAGTGACAAATTGAGTACAATAGAAGACCTTGCAACTAACGGAGATTTTTTAGGAAAATTGATAACGGAACTCAGTAAAGGTGCTAATAATGCAGATATATATACTAAAAAAGGTGTGGATGATGAGTTGAAAAAGAAAGCTGACACAGCCGCTCTAACTAACAAAACTGACAAGAATTACGTCGATACTGAGCTAAGAAAGAAAGCTAATACTGCAGATGTTTACACTAAAAAAAATGTAGATGATGAATTGGCAAAAAAAGCTGACACAGCCGCTCTAACTAACAAAGCTGACAAGAATTACGTCAATACTGAGCTAGGAAAGAAAGCAGATATATCTGCTCTAGATAATAAAGCTAATACTGCAGATGTTTATACTAAAACAGATGCTGATACTGCATTCGTTAAAGCTACAGAACTTAAAACAAAAGTTGCAGAAAAAGCTGTTGTGGATTCTATAACTGCTTCTTCTGATTTTACCGATAAGGTATACACTAAAACAGCTGCCGATACTGCATTCGTTAAAACTGCAGATCTTAAAACAAAGGCTGCAGAAAAAGACGTTGTTGAAGCTATATTCGATGCTAAAGATGGCAATGATAAAATCTCTGAAACAAAAGTAGGTACTACTTTTGCTAAGAAAACTGACCTAGATAATAAAGCTGATGCTGATGGTACCAATTTAGATGATGCTAAAGTTACTGCTATTTTAAACAAGCTCGCAGACAAAGTTGTTCAAATTTCTCAACTTGAAACACCAGCTGTAGCAGGAAAGGTACTTGGTGTAAAAGATGGCAACAAATCAATTTTAGTAGATAAGTTAGGAGGATTTCTTAGTAGTAAAGAAACAGCACCGTATGATGGTACCAATAACCAAACAGCAAAGGTTTTCTTAGCCGCAAAAGGAATAACACCAACAGCTGCTGATTTAGCTACTGAAGTTGCAAAAAATGCTAAATTCATAGATGATATTGAAAAGATAGCTGTCTCGAGCAATCCAAAGTTCCAAAGTGCTGTGAGAGAAGTAATGTCACAACCATCCTTTGAAATTCCAACAAGTGATGATGCTGCACTTAATTGGACTTGGTAATACAGCAAGTAGTCACGCTACTTGGATAACACCCCACACCCCACAATGTCATTCCAGCGCCTCCTTCTCCTGTCATCCCAGTGCCCAGACACTGGGATCCAGCTTCTTTTTTTTCTAGATTCCAGCGTCACGCGCTGGAATGACACCTGTAGCCCTACGTCATACCGCGATTCATTCGCGGTATCTCATCCGCTTAACAAGCAGCGGGATGACGGTTGTCGTTTAGCTATAAGTATTAAGAAATTTACTAAACGGAAAAAAAGGCAAAAGAAGCCCCATGGTTAACTAGTTATTTATATGTACTTCAAAATATTGGCGTTTTTTTATTCTAAACGCTTAATAACCGCGATTCAGCCGCTTTTAAATGCAACTAATCTAAATTATAAACGTTAAGAAATTTACTAAACAGAAAAAAAGGCAAAAGAAACCCTAGGGTAGCTAGTTATTCACTATCCATTTTTTAAGTTGGCGTTT
>NZ_JAPQLL010000072.1:0-3679 GCF_028981865.1 Wolbachia endosymbiont of Drosophila nikananu
AATAGACTTCTTTCAAAATTCATGTGAGAGCTCAAAATTGTGAATGGCAGCAATCAAATTAAATCTTAAACCAAAACGTTTTCGTCTATTTCTATACCTGTCCGAGATGATTTTAAACCTTTTCAATAAGCCAATTAAGTTTTCAACCATTACCCTTTGGCTAGAAAGAGCTCTGTTCTCTCTTTTTTGTTCTTTGCTCAACGGATTCTTTTTCGTTTTTCTGTGTGGTAATTCAACATTTTTATCTATCCTTTGCATTCCTCTGTAGCCAGCATCAGCTAAGATTTTAGTTCCCGGCAGCCTTTGATTCTTTAAATATCCGAAAATCGTGCTTCCTACCATTTGAAAAAGATGTACAAATGACCTTTTTACTCTTCTTCTCTGTTACTATTTGTGTTTTTATAGTATGCCTTTTTTTCTTTCCAGAGTAAAAGCGTTTTTGCTTTTTTTTGGCTTCTCTACTGGGGTTTCAGTTCCACCTATTACCAAAACTTCGTATTTTACACTACTATTTAATAGATCTTTTTTCCCAGGTAATGCAAAATCTGGATGTTTTATTAATGTGTCCTCTACCCACTTTACTATTTTAAAACAGTTACTTTCACTCATGCCATAACTTTGTCCTATATGAAAATATGTGCGATATTCTCTTATGTATTCCAGTGTCATAAGTAGCCTGTCTTCTACGCAAAGCTTACTTTTTCTCCCGCTTCTAGCTTTTTTTCTTCTGTCTTCCTCATCCAGAATTTCTACCATTCTCTCGAATGTTGCTTTTTTTACACCTGTTAAACGTCGAAATTTTTCTCCTTCTAACTCCTTTATTTCTTTATATTTCACCTTTCAAATATTTCATCTTACACTCCTTCTCTCAATTTTGAAAGAAGTCTACTTATTGATACCTCGCAACACTCTGCTCAACAAACTAGAACTGCCATATTTGAATACATAGAAATCTTTTATAACAAACAACATAGACATTCTACTATTAACTATTGCATTCCCGAACAATTTGATGCATCATTTTCATGACAAAAAAGTCTTAACTTTCTCTCTACTTTTTCTGGGTAAGGTCAGCTAACACGTAGCGGGATGATGAGGCTTACCTTATCGGATTGTTTCAACACGTCATACCGCGATTCATTCGCGGTATCTCATCCGCTAACACGTAGCGGGATGATGGTTTCTCAAATCGTCGTTAGCTATATGTAATTTATTCGGGAGATTTGCTAAGCGGTAAGATTTCTCCTGATACGCTGCAATCGTTAGAAGCGAGCTCCACAAATTTGTCTGTTAGTTTATCAGGTGACACCAATTCAGATCCAGGAAATGCCTGCTCACTACCTACAGGTCCTTTCGTGTATACAGCGTTTACACATAATTTTGTATGTTTTGTCTCAGATGCATATATCTGCACCATTATTTCTAGTGCAACTTTACTTGCAGCATACGGCATCCAATATGGATAAGAGGAAGGAGAAAGTGTCACCTCTGAGGTCATGAATATCACTCTTCCAGCATTAGACTTCTTTAGCATTGGATCTAAGTTTTTTAGTAAGTACCAATTGGCAGTAAAATTTGTATTCATTACATTCTGTAGCTCTTCAATCTCACAGTCGTGAATGGGGTTCAGTTTGCCTGAAATTCCAGTACACGCAACTAATATATCAAGTGCTCCAGATTCTGATAATTTCAGGCTTTCTATCATGTTTGTCAGTATCTTTACATTCTCAAAGTCTAAAAGATCAAGCTGAATTAGTTTCACAGAGCCTTCTTTAAATTCTTCAAGCTCTTCAATTTCATTATATAGTGGCTTGAGATTATCAAGAGATCTTGAAATCAGAATTACACATGCACCTTCTTTTACAAATCTTTTTGCAACAGCAGAGCCTATTTCACCTGAAGCTCCGGTGATTAAAGCTACTTTACCTTCTAACTTACTCATTTCTTTCTCCTTAGCGAGATTCATTGAAATATTTTAGCTGAAAATTAAATTTTGCTCCATATATAAAAATCAAACTTAGCATATAAAAAAATAGTAATGACACTACCATACCACCTAAACTTCCATATATCAAATTCAGTTGATCAAAGGAAGCTTTTAAGTATTGCTTGAAAGCTGAAGCAGAAATTGTCAAAAGAATAACAGCCACACAAGATCCAGGAAAGACGTCTGATAAATTTTGTTTTATGTTTGGCAACATAAAATATAGCCAAGAGACTACTGTGAAAAGTACAAATTCAATGAGGAGATATTTAGTATAACTAATCCCCTGATAGGAAAAATCAATTAGCATTGGCACTAATGTAGAGAACACTATAGTTAGAGTTATAATAAGCGTGATCACTAAAAATTGTAGTATACTGAGCAACCTTCTTAATATATAAGGTGGCGAAACCGGAACTTTATAAGCTTTGTTCAATATTGTTCTTAGCCCTTCAATTGTTGACGAGGCAGTCCAAACAGCGCCTACAATTGCTAAAGTTAGTAAGCTTTGCGGCGGGCCTGATATTATCTCCCTAATGCGTGGCATCAAAGATGCTAAGATATCCTGTGGCATGTTATCAACAATAAATGCCCAGCCGACGTTATATTGGTCTAAGAAATTTGCGAATGTTGACGCCACAGCCATTAAAACGATGAGAAAAGGAAATATTGATAACAGAATTAAAAATGATAAATACCCCGCGTGCTCCACTCCATCATTATAAATTGTGTCAATCAAAGCACGATAAAGGCAATAAACGATGCTGTAAAATTTCTGTAGCACTGCAATATAAACGAACCAAGAAAAGTATTCTAAATGAAATAAAGGATACTTTTAAGCAAAAAATCCTCACCATTTACTTAAATTTAATCAAAGTGAAGGATAATCCAGCATTAAATAGAAATTATCGGAGGCATAATGAAAAATTTTCTTCTACTTGTAGCTTTAATTCTCTCCTTTGCGTTTGATGCAGGTGCTCCTCCTGCTTCTACTTTTGTTGATAAAAATGATACAACATCATCAGTAATATGCAAGATAATAGGCTATACTCATGGCATAGGTGGCCCGATGATCACAATAGTGATAATTGGTGCAGCGTTGCTTGCAATATTCAGCAGAATGCCGTGGCCAGCGCTTTTTGCACTTGGTGCATTTACTGCTGTGTTTTTTGGCGCTCCTGTAGTCGTTTCAAAAATAACACCAGGAGGTGTGATTTGTAAAGACGGTGCAGTAGCGGATAATCCATAGAAATTATAGGAGGCGTAAACGTAGTTTTCTTTACTTGAAAGTGGTAAGCTTTACCACTTTCCGTTTCTATGATTACCTAATAAATTCTCTTTCTGTAATCACATCAGTTAAAGGCTGAATTCCAGCGTCACGCGCTGGAATGACAAGTTCGCGGCGGCATCCTCGTCATCCCGCCACGGTATCTCTAGATCCCGCTAACAAGTAGCGGGATGACGAATTGCTTAACCTTCATCCCGCCACGAACCGTCATGCCACCGCGAACCGTCATACCGCGATTCATTCGCGGTATCTCATCCGCTAACAAGAGATCCCGCTGCGGGATGACGGTTGTCGTTTAGCTATAAATATTTAAGAAATTTACCAAATGAAAAAAAAGGCAAAAGAAACCCCGTGTTAGCTAGTTGTCACTCTCTAATCCTGCAAATTGGCGTACTATACTGTCTTAA
>NZ_JAPQLL010000072.1:3729-18235 GCF_028981865.1 Wolbachia endosymbiont of Drosophila nikananu
AACCCAGAAATGTTGTGAAGACATAAGGTGCACATAGTGCAAAAAATTAAAAATAAGACGCCAACTACGTTGTTTTCTTGTTGTTTAATCTGCACAGATGAAGATAACTGAATACCTTCACTATCATGATAAGGGGGCTGGCGGGGTTTGTCAAGTAAGTTTTTTCGTTTCTGCATGCATCCTCTAAAAAGGACACATTTTAAACTTTTTTGTTGAAATAAAATAGAAACAAAAGTGCTGTTTCTTGTAGTATTTTACTCCTTAACATCCCTTAAGTTGTCGCCATTGTCCGTTCAGGATAGCGGCAAGACCATAGAGTAAAAGTGAGTTTACAACAAATGGTGTCATCCCGCTACGTGTTAGCGGGATCTCTTGTTAGCGCCATGGCGGTATGACGTAGGATTGCTGTCATTCCGCTGCTTGTTAGCGGATGAGATACCGCGGTGGTATGACGGTTTGCGGCTGCATGACGATGGTTTATACCTCGTCATCCCGCCGCTTGTTAGCGGGACTCTTGTTAGCGCCGCGGCGGTATGACGTAGCTCAGCTATAGGCAATGAAGGAAATATTAACTATACTTCTTTGTTTATATTTCCTATTCACATATATTAATATTTTACTTACTTAAAGCAGGCTAACTACCGTTATTAATATTTTTGTAATAAAAATTGTATATGGTGCATATAATCAAATTAAGAGGAAGATTGTGGAAATTACGCCATCAATAAAAAAAGAATTGAAGCAAAGTACTCTATATATTTGTCTAGAAAAATGCAAAAGTGCATTTTGGTTCATCTTTTGGTTTAGTGCGGGAATCAATTTATTAATGTTATTCCTACCACTTTATACCTCTCAAGTGCTTGATCGGGTGATATCAAGCGAAAGTGTGTCAACACTAACTATGCTGACAATTATCACTTTATCTGCATTTGCATGTTCTGCAATGCTTGAAACTTGTCGATATTTAGCCATGGCAAAAATAGGTGATTGGATCGATAAAACTGCAACACCAGATCTGATAGTAAGGTCAATCAGGCTAACGTCAGTGCAGAGCTCAACTTCAAGTGGTGAAGCAATACGAGATCTCGGGGTAATAAAAAATTTCATTACAGGAAATGGTATATTCTCACTGTTTGATACTCCATGGTCGTTAATTTACCTTGTTGTGATTTTCATGATACACACCTCCACGGGGTTTATAGCTATTGCTGGAATTATTATATTAGTCTCTATGGCAATATGGAATGAACTTGCCACTAAACGAATATTACAAGAAACCAACGAAGAAACTATACGGAATATCAATGCTATAGATGTTGCAACAAGAAATGCAGAAGTAGTTGAAGCTATGGGCATGTCAGAATTCATAGTCTCTGATTGGTGTAAACGAAATGATCAGAATCGAGCAATGCAAATTAAAGCACAAAATCGCTCTAATGTAATTACTGGAATCACTAAGTTTTTGCGCTCAACTCTGCAAATATCAGTAATTGGAACAGGTGCATTACTTGCAATTACAGCTCATAAAACTGCTGGTAGCATCATCGCTGCTTCAATTTTAATGGGTAGAGTATTAGCACCATTTGACGCTGCGGTTCATACTTGGAAGTTTTTAAATCAGGCTAGAATGTCATATGGAAGGCTACAAAGACTTATATTAACATCGCCAAAAAGAGAGCAAACGATGGCTCTACCAGAACCTGAAGGAAAATTGGAATTTGATAGAGTATTTTTTACTCCTTATGGAAGCAATAAGCCAACAGTAAAAGGAATATCATTTATTATAGAACCAGGGGACGTAGTAGGTGTGATTGGTGCAAGTGCTTCTGGTAAATCCACTATCGCAAAATTAACTGTTGGTGTATGGAAGCCAATATCTGGTGTAGTCAGACTAGATGGCGCTGATGTATATACTTGGAATCGAGAAAATTTTGGTAATTATGTTGGCTACTTACCTCAAGATATTGAGTTATTTAACACTAGTATCAAAGCTAATATTGCTCGCATGAGACCAGATCCAAATCCTGAAGAAATAATCAAAGCAGCAAAAATTGCAGGAATACATGAACTAATACTAAGCTTACCAAATGGATATGATACAACAATAGGAGGGCCTGGGGGAGTAACGCTCTCTGGCGGCCAAAAACAGCTTCTTGGACTTGCCAGAGCTTTTTATGGTCACACAAAACTTTTAGTACTTGATGAACCAAACGCTAACTTAGATAGCAATGGAGAGGCATGCTTAATTAATGCAATTGGCATTGCAAGAAAGCAAAATACTACTACTGTTATCATCACTCACAAGCTACCGTTATTGTCCGTAGTTGATAAGGTAATCCTCATGTCAGATGGTGTTATTTACGCTATGGGCCCAAAAGATGAGATTTTGAGCAAATTAGTTGCTCCATCATCAAGTACCACAGAAGATGAGCGTTCTTCAGCAAATGGTTAGTTCTAAATTCTGTATCTGAAATAACAACTGTTCCAGTATTACTAGAAATGTTTACCATTAGAAATGATATTACAAGAATAGTAAATAGACTAATAACTCCTATTAATTAAAGTTAATCGGCAGATAGTGTATATTTCTAATTAATTTAATCTATTACCTAAATAGCTTAATATTAGTAGTAATTTTGTGAAAAAATTATAATATAAATAATGTTGCTGCCTAACGTTTAATGAATTTCAATAAATTGCCTTTTTAATTCTAGATAAGTATACGTTTTGTTAATATGTTTAGTTCAAAATCCAAAAGTAAGTTTATGCTTTCTATTGGAGAAGAAGGCATAATGTTACTATATTTTAAAAATAACACTTTAAATAAAAGGTATTTTGTTAAGGGCAAAAACGATAAAGCAGTTTCCGATTTAATTTCATGTCTTTCGTCAGATAAAAAAGCACCTTTATACCTAGTACTTAATCATGCAGATCAAAATTACTTGCTACAGTTTATTACAAGGGCAAACAAGATTAGTGCCTATCTATCAGCAAAAACAAAGATGGAGCATTTTTCTCGTAATAATGACATAAGTTCAGTTTTTTTGGTTGAGAAGCCAAACAAATTCAATCAAAATTGGTGCTATCTTCTTGTTTCATCAAAAGCAAAGCATTTAGTAGAATATTGGTTGAATGTGTTTGTTGAGATAGGCTCCAACTTTAAGGGAATATTAATGTTTCCTATAGAAATAAGTAATATAACAAAAAAGATTCTACATAAAGATCCTAATAATTGGAAAATTATAGTTGCTGCAACTAAAACGGGAGGCTATAGACAAGTGGTTCTTAAAGAGAATAAAATGATATTTACGCGTTTAGTACCATTTACTAATGATAATTTACCAGGAATTATTGCTGGTGGAATATATCAGGAAGTGCAAGATACTATTCGATCCTTAACTAAGTTTGGGTTTGAAAAAAATAACCCTATCGACCTTTGCATCATAGTGTCAGAAGATATTAAAGCTAGTTTATCAGTCATAAATTTTTCAGAGAATAGTGTGAACATATTAACTCCATATGAGTTAGGCAAACTATTAGGAGCAGAACTAGCTATAAGTGAAAAAGATAACTTTTGCGATACCATAAATTTTGTTTCATAGCTTTAAGAATAAATTAGCAGCTATTTTTAATACAAAGGAAACTAAAGAATTTTATCTATTCAATTATCTTTATTTAAATTCTCCTCAAATTTTTCTATACTTCGCTTTGGTTTTAGTTGTAATTAACGCCCTTTGTTTGCTAAATTTGTATTCAAACTTCAGTGTCGCTAATAATTTATCCGCAAAGCAGAGCACCTTAAATAACCAATTAACAAAACTTAGCCAAAGCTATAATGTAAAAAAAATAGATGAAATTTATGATTTTATTAATATCAATAATATTTTATCAAAAATAGAATACTCTCCTCTTACACAAGTTAAGTATGTAGAAAAGTTAAAAGTACCAGGTATAGAGCTTCGATCATTTGAATGGAATTATAATGAGGCAAAAGGTTATATTACCACAACTTTAAGGTTTAATTTTCAATCCGGTAAAAATATTTCCTATCAATACGAGAAACTACGAAAAAATTTAAACGATAATTTTCGTACCTATGACATTAATATTTCTAACTTACCTGCTGCTAAAGGGCAAAATCTATCTATTGATGTTGAAATAGGAGAGGCAATGTAGATTAATGACTATCTCTCAATTAAAAAGAAAAGCTACAATTCAGTTTATATCGTATTTGTTATTATCTGTTGGATTAATAGGGTTATTAACATATGTTGTTATCTATAACGAAAAGGTTTATAATAAAAACCAAATTGCGATTGATAAAATACGTTCTATTAATTTACAGATTACTGGAATTCAAAAAAAGGAAGTTGTTCTAAATAAAAACCTAGATTTATGGAAAAAAATTTCCTCTTCAAATTTACACAGTAGCAGATATATTGCAAATTTAAATTTCGAGCTTAGCAGGTTATATAAAAAGTACTATATATTAGAACCTGAAATATCAATTTCTATACCCGAAGAAGTTGAGCTCCACAACAAAAGTGAACGCACAAAAGTAATAAAAAGTGAAGTGGTCCTAAATTTAAGTTCAATCAGCGATAAGCATATTTTTTTATTTCTACAGTCTATTCCAAATCTGCCCGGTTATGTTATGATCAAATCTCTTATTTTAAACAAGCAGAGAAATATTGATGCTGCAACTATGAATCAAATTTTGAATGGTAATATGATAGAGATAGTGAGAGTTAATATAGTCTTTGATTGGTATACTATATTAAGTAGATAAGGTGATGAACATAAAGCTGTTTTTTATTTTTACGCTACTCATTTCCAATGTTAATGCATATTGCAGTTGTGAAGATATCATAGAAAGCATAGAAATTTGTAAGGAGTATTCTTGCCGACAATATATTGGCAATGAAGATTTTATTGAGCATAAAATATTAGGATTAAATAGTGGAAATTTATGCGTATATATAGAAAAACAAGGTGATGATGAAATGGTTTGTCATCATTCTCAGTATGGAATGATGATAGAAAAAAGATATTTTGAAAGTATTCTTAAAGTTGGCAATCAAGAAATCGATGATTTTATTGATATAGCAAATTTGCGTGCAAAAGAGTGTTTCTTTATTAACAATCAAAAACTAAGCTATACAGATCGGGACGATATAATAAGAGAAGCAGTGGAAAGTGACTTTGACGCTTTATCACAATATAGTAACGTAAAAAGCATTTTTTTTGATGAAGAGCCAGTTAATAGAATAGTCAATGAAATGGAAAAGTTCAATTTACGGTCTTCAAGAGCTGCAAAAGAGGAGGTGTCAGATAATTTCAACTGTAAGGTAGTGAGTTTAGAGTCAATTTTATATCTTTCTCCCGATACATGGAAAATATGGGTAAATGGAAAACTGTTTATAAATACTAAGGACTTAAAGGTGCACTCAGTCACTGAAAATTGTGTGACTTTTGTATGGGCCGTAGATCAAAAAGCAATAAAAAAGCATGCGAATGATTCTCAAAATGTATATCTTGGACAGGGGAGTGTTATGTTTACGCTTTATCCAAAACAAAAATTTGACTTGGATAGCTTATCTATTAAATAATTTAGTACATAGCCAAAGTGACTTAGGTTTACCGACAATTTGAAAAACCGTCATCCCGCTGCTCGTTAGCTGATGAGATACCGTGCACAACTGTACGAACGTTGCAATGTGACACGATGTTGAATAATAAATGATGTCATTCCAGTGCTTGGCACTGGAATCTAGTTCTTATTGTACATTTACTTGGTGTAGAGTTAAGTTTCCTGGATCCAAGTAGTCAAGGCACTGAGATGACATCTTTGTATTTGAGGCAAAACCTGCTATAACATTTAACACACTGCTTTCACAAACGAATGTTCGTACAGTTGTGGAATGAATCGCAGTATGACGGTCCGCTACGTGTTAGCGGGATCTAGAGATACCGCGGGTGGGTAGCTATATATGCGCTTGTAGCTCAGTTGGATAGAGCGTTGCCTTCCGGAGGCAAAGGCCGTAGGTTCGAATCCCTCCAAGCGCACTTCTAATTAAATTTGACAATAGTACTTTCACATAAGATAATAAAGGGATTTATTTAGAGCATAATTATGTCTGGTGGTACCATAAACAAAGTCATACTAGTTGGTAATTTAGGAAAAGATCCTGAAATTAGGACTACACAAAATGGAAAAGAGATGGCAAGTTTTTCAATAGCCACGTCTGAAAGTTGGACTGACAAACTTTCCGGTATGCGCTCTGAAAAGACAGAATGGCATAATATTGTAATTTTTAGTGAAGGATTAGTAAAAATCGTCAAAGATTTTGCACGCAAAGGCAGTAAAGTTTATGTTGAAGGTTCTTTGAGAACTAGAAAATGGACTGACCAAAACGGTAGTGAAAGATACACAACAGAGGTGGTTCTATATAATTTTAATAGCGCTCTTACTCTCTTGGATTCGCGACCAAATTCCGATTACAAGCCAAGTGAATACAAGCAAAATGAAACAGAACAAAAAAATAAGCACGAAAGTTTTGACAACGATATAAAAGATGAACTAATCGACGATGAAATACCATTTTAACAATTTAAATTGAAATCTACATTTTTATGGACTGCTTGTGTTACTCCCTTTAATTACAATGGGGATAGCATAGATTATAGCAGTTTGCAGCGTTTACTTACAATGCAAGCTGAAGCTGAAAATGGTGTAGTGTTGCTAGGTAGCACAGGTGAAAGCCTATCGCTTACTGATTCTGAAAAGCGTACATTAGTTGAATTTGTATGTAAGCTAAAATTAAGTACGAAAATTATAATTGGTGTACCAGGGGTGAGTCTATATCAGACTCTTGAATGGCTTGATTTTTGCAGGGGTATGCCTATTCACGGCTATCTAATGACAACTCCAATTTATGCAAAGCCTGGAATCATGGGGCAGACTTTATGGTTTGAAAAGCTACTTGAAAAAGCACATGTGCCGGCTATGTTTTACAATATTCCATCGAGAGCAGGAGTGAGTCTTCACGCCGAAACTGTACGCAACTTATCCAGCCACGAAAAATTTTGGGCTATCAAAGATTCAAGTGGCACCGTTGATACTTTAGCTCAGTATAAGAAAGTTGCTCCAAATATTGAGGTCTTTTGCGGAGATGATAATATGATATCCGATATGGCCGCTTATGGCGTAGCTGGTCTGGTTTCCGTTGCTTCCAATGTTTGGCCACATGCAGCACATGAATATGTTAAGCAATACCTACTGTCATTCCAGCACGTAACTAGAAAAAAAACAACTCCTCAAATAACAGGAAATGACATGAAAAGTTCAACAGATATCTGGCAACAAGCTTGCAAAGCTCTATTTATTGCCAGCAACCCAATACCCACTAAAGCACTTTTGCATGATATTGGTCTTATAGGACATCAAACTGTCCGCCTACCACTCAGCACAGAAGACTTGCCATCTATTGAAAAATTGAGGCAAGCCAATAAAATGATTCTTGGATGGAAAGAATTGGCTACTCTCTAAATAGTCTTGCAACTTTGATTTAATATACAATCCAAGTGTCATTTGAACACTCCCAAACTTATCACTTTATGCCACTGGTCTTCATCTAAAATTTCTACACCTAATTCCACTGCCTTTTTATATTTGGATCCTGGTTTTTCTCCTGCAATTAGGTAGTCAGTTTTAGCAGAAAGATGTGAGCTGACCTTTGCTCCTAGAGTTTTGGCTCTTACTTTTGCCTCTCCTCTACTCATAGCAAGTAGCTTACCAGTAAACACTATAATTTTATTATTTAAAACAGAGTCACTAGAGTTGGAGCTCACAGGAAGAATTTGAAGACAAACAGTAAGATCATTTAACATTTTGATGTTATGTTCCTTAGAAAAAAATGATTCCAAAGATTCAGCCCCTTTTTTTCCTATGCCGTCTATACCGACTAGCTCAGTATTATCTGATGACAGTTCAATCATCGAATTATACCAATTATCATAAGAAACATAATAATCTGCAAGCAATTCTGCTGCAACTTGGCCAATAAATCTAATACCTAAAGAAAATATAAACCTATCTAGAGTTATTACCCTTCTGCTTTGTATAGAATTTAACAAATTAGCTATAGATTTCTCGCCCCAACCAGACTGTTCTTCCAGATTAAATTCATCCAATTTTTCTTCTAAAGTAAAAATATCATGGATTTGTTTTATCAGACCAAGGTCGTAAAAAAACTCTATCTGCTTGTCACCAAGGCCAACAATGTCAAATGCATCTTTCGATACAAAATGCTTTAGTTTTTCTATTATTTGAGCTTTACAGGCAAATTCCTCAGGACATCTTACTGCCGCCTCTCCCTCAACCTGACGTACTTTACTACCACATTCAGGGCATACTCCAAGAAACACAAATTCAGGTGTATTTGGAAGACGAGAATCTCTGCTTACTTCAATGATCTGGGGAATTACATCTCCTGCCCTCTTGATTGTTACAATATCTCCCTCTCTTATGTCTTTACGTTTTATCTCATCTTGGTTATGCAGACTTGCTCTACTAACTAGCACCCCACCAACATTGACTGGCACTAAATCTGCAACTGGAGTTAAAACCCCTGTTCTGCCCACTTGTATAAATATCTTATTTAACTTTGTTTTTGCATAAACCGCAGAAAACTTGTATGCAAGCGCTGAGCGCGGTGCTTTGTGAGTATTCCCTAGACGATTTTGTAGTACCAAATCATTTACTTTATAGACTATTCCATCAATATCATAATCCAAGTTATAGCGACAATTATAGACCTCGTTATAGAACTTCAGCATTCCATCCAAACTACTCGTTAAGGACTGATGCTCATTTACGCAAAAACCAAGTGCCTCAAGCTTATTTAGTATTTCACTTTGACTTTTCTCTGCTCCACCAATTAAAGAATAAGCAAAATATCTAAGAGGTCTACTTGCTGTAATGTTTGCATCCAATTGCTTTAGAGAACCAGCAGCTGCATTTCGAGGATTGGCAAATTCATCGTTTTCATTTAACTTTAAAAAGTCGCTGTTACTGATGTATATTTCACCTCTTACTTCTAGTCTTCCTTGCACACCTTGCAAAAACTTAGGAAAGCCTTTTATTGTTGCAACATTGTGAGTGACATCTTCCCCTAAAAAACCGTCACCTCGAGTTGCAGCTTTAACAAATCTCCCATCCTCATAAATTGCAGAAAACGACAACCCATCAATTTTTGGCTCACATAATATCTCTATTTTGTCCTCAATTAAAAACCTCTTTATTTTAGACAAAAATTTCTCTACACCCTGTTCATCATAAGCATTCTCAAGAGAAAGCATAGGTTCTTGATGTTCCACCTTAGAAAACCTCTCATCAGGTGGAGCACCAACACTATCTTGTGTTGCATAAATTTCTGGCTCTATTTCAGCTAACTTTTTCTTCAGTTCATCATATTCAGCATCACTTATTTCTGGCTTATTTTTTTGGTGATACAAAACATTATGATAATTTATTTGATCTTGCAGTTTTTCTCTCATCTTTTCTAAGTTAGTCATGATACCAATATAATGCTACATTAGCCTTTGTCGTCAAGCTGTGAATTTTCTTGAATTTATCATATGGTCTTAATCCATTAAATATCAAAGGTGCCACAATGCTATAGCCATACTTATTCTTCTCTTGCTCAATTGTATTAGCAGATCTCACTTGCTTTAGCCGTACATTTATATAAAATTAAAATAAATTAGAGTAAATAAGTTATTATTTTATAATATTGCTATTTAAATGCTAACAAGATTCGCTCCAAGCCCAACTGGCTACCTCCACGTAGGAAACGTACGAACTGCTCTGGTTTGTTGGATGTACACACGCAATCAAAACGGAAAATTTTTACTCCGTTTTGATAATACTGACCTTCAGCGTTCAGATATCAAATATATAAATAATATCATAGAAGACCTAAAATGGATTGGTATCGATTGGGATGCAAGTTTTAAGCAATCAGAGCGCTTTGAGCGCTATAACGAGGTGTTCTTGCAGTTAATAAAAGAAGGGTATATTTATGCATGCTATGAAACAAGAGAAGAGTTAGAAATTAAACGAAAGTTGCAATTAAAACAAGGACTTCCTCCTGTTTATGACAGAAGTGCATTGCTTCTAACTGAGCAAGAGAAAATCCATTATGGGCAAGAAGGACGAAAGCCGCATTTCAGGTTTAAATTGGATAGAAATGAAGTTGTTAAATGGAATGATGAAGTTAAAGGTGAAATAAATATTGCAACCAGTAGCGTCAGTGACCCTGTGGTAAAAAGAGAAGATGGAATTTACACATACATGCTACCTTCTGTTATTGATGACGTTGACCTTAATGTAACCCATGTTGTACGTGGGGAAGATCATGTAACTAATACAGCAGTTCAGATCCAAATGATTAAAGCATTAAAAGCGAAAATTCCTATATTTGCTCACCTTTCTCTACTACATTTTGATGATAGCAAGATATCGAAACGGAAAGGCGGGTTGGATATCAAGTCCATAAGAGAAGATGAGACTGAACCAATGGCGCTAGTTAGTTATTTAGTGAAGCTCGGAACATCCAATCCAATTGAAGCTTGCACCTGTATGCAATCTTTGATTGACTCATTTGACATTAAAAAATTTAGCTCAGCATCTGTACAATTCAGCTTGAGTGAAGTATACAAGCTAAATAGCAAAGTGCTGCAACAAATGCCATTTGAAATGGTGCAAGACCGTTTAAATCAAATTGGAGTGGACTCCTCAGAGTTTTGGTATTTTATAAGGAACAATATAGAAAAGTTTTCTGAGGTGGCCAAGTGGTGGAAAATATGCAAATCTGATATAGAGCCTGTGATTCTTGATAAGGAGCTTATAAAAATTGCGTTCAATGCATTGCCTCAAGGCGATTGTAACGAAAACACATCATCAGAGTGGGTAAAAGCTATTCGACAGACAGTGGATATAAAGGCAAAAGACTTATTTATGCAGTTGCGTTCAGCTTTAACAGGAACAGAAACAGGCCCAGAACTTGCTAAATTATTAATTTTTATCGGCAAAGAAAATATCATTGCAAGGTTAAAAGAAAAGTGAAAATCAAAAAATTATATAGTAACCAGACTGCATTCTGTAAAAAATGCGATCTTTCATTTGAGCTTTTTTCAATTTAAAGTAAATACAGAAACTAGCTATCTTCAAAAATATGGTTGAATAATTGTTAATAATAGTGTATAATTATTAATATTTTTAAGCATTTTTGCCATGGCTCTTTCAAAATTTCTCGATCCTCGCAATGATTTGTGTTTCAAAAAAATCTTTGGAACGGAAAAAAATAAGAATATCCTTATTCACTTTTTGAACGATATTTTAGGATTTGCTGAGGCAAGTGCAATACAAGAAGTAGAATTCTTAAGTACTATCATGGATCCCGAAATTGCCTCTGATAAACAAAGTATTGTTGATGTTCTCTGCAAGGATTCTATTGGTAATAGGTTTGTGATTGAGATGCAACTGGCTCGTGATAAAGGTTTTGAGAAACGCGCTCAACTATATGCTGCTAAGGCTTACTCAAGACAATTAGATAAATCTGGCAACTACATTGATTTAAAGAAAGTCTTCTTTATTGCTATTTCCAATTGTAACTTACTTCCTGAAGAAGTTGGTTATATCTCTACTCATAATATACGTGATATAAAAACCAACGGCCATTACTTAAAAGATTTTCAATTTATCTTTATTGAGTTACCTAAATTTACAAAAAGCAAAGTAGAACAGCTAGAAAGCATAGTAGATCGTTGGCTATTTTTCTTTAAATATGCTGAAGAAACGACAGATGAAGATCTAAAGAAAATTGCAGAAAAGGCACCAATAATAAAGCTAGCATATGATGAGCTAGATAAGTTTCGTTGGAACGAAAAAGATTTAGTAGCTTACGAAGAAAGAATAATGGATCTACGCAAAGAAGAAGCCATTCTTGAATACAGACTTGATCTTGCTGAAGAGAAAGGTATAGAGAAAGGAAAAATTGAAGTCGCAAAAGCAATGCTGGCTAATAATGTTGATGTCAACACTATTGTCAAGTGTACTGGCCTTTCTATGAGTGAGATTGAAGAATTAAGTGTGAACGGTTACATTACATAAAAGGTTTAAATATACTGGACATACTGGTATACTTTCGCATTAAAAAACACCCAATAAGCAGAGTTGTAAGTGGAATAAACCACAAAATGTAAGTGCTAGGTGGAGTAGTTATAATTGAATTGCCGTAAGAATTTTTTAACTCTGAGATTATCTCTTCATCTGTGTATCCATCATTGATTTTTTTACGAATTGCTTTTCGCATATCATACGCGATCTGAGATCCAGATTCAGACAATGATTCGCCAGAACATATTGGACACCTTATTATTTCAAATAAACTTGTTGCTCGTTTTTCCATGCTTTTATCTCTGAGTTTATTATCCAGAGTAAAAGCGTTTACGCCTGAGTGAAATATCAATATGAAAAGTAAACTAACTACTGCTCTCATCCTTGGTTAATTGGGTTATTTTACTGAGTTGGTTCATAAAATCAGTGATGGATAACTTTCCAATAAAGCTTGACCCCACATCATCATCGTACTTTATTGAAAATTGAACGCTGTCATCAGTTGTTTTTTCTGATAAGAAAGACATTAATTTTTCAAACGCATCTGAAGTTTTTGAGTTACCAATCATAAACGAGATTAATTCTTTATAATTTGATATAGCCACGTTGATTTTGTCTTTAAATGAAGACGTAACCAAATTATAATTTTGCACTCCACCATCTGCAGCAAGAGAAAAATTATTACTTTGAATTAAAAATTTCTCTATGTTGAAATTAACTCTGGAAGCTGAGATGTGGTTTACAAATTCGTAATCAAATTTAGTGTCGATACTAAGGTAACTTTCAGGACTTGCAGTATTTTTATACTGATAAGTATAAAAATCAAATCCTAGTTTAGTATTTCTACTTGGTTCTTTATCGAGGTGAAATTGAATGTAATTGCTTTTATCATTCACTTCAGTTATAACACTTTGCTGATTTTCTGAAACATCACATTTTAATCCATAATCTTCGTAACGAAGTGTATCTATATAGTCTATTACGGTACTATTTCTGTTGAATCGCAATGAAGATGGTAAATCATTTAGTCTAACAACAAAGTGGCTGCTATCGTTTGTGTGGCATTTTATATTCTTTTTCTCATCACCATGAACAACAATGTTGACTTCATTGCTTGGTATGTAGATATATACTGATTTATCAAACAATCTATTTTTTATCAATAAAGCATCGGATGAGATGGTTAATTGCTCATTGGAAAATTTTGGGTTTGTCACACGGAAAATTAGGTTAGAAGGAAGTCCACTGAAATCATGTGAAATATCGAACTTTTCGTCGTTAATGTATAGTATTGTTTCAGCTAAAAGATTTTTTACCTTACATGCAGAAAAATACCAAAAACCACTATACGCTACAGGAATAAACAAAAGTAAAGAGATGATAATATAGATAAAAATCTTACGCATAGCTAATTATTCCCCTGTTTATCCAATGATATATTTCTTGTACCCCTTGGTATGGTTACACACAAGCCGTCGATATCTTTTGTGATTTTTATTTGGCACCCAAGTCTTGATGTCTCTGTTAAGCCGAAGGCTAGATCTAACATATCGTTTTCCTCATCAGATATGGGATTATGCGTTTCTACAGCATCATAAAATTCTGGATCAACAATCACGTGGCATGTAGAACAAGCAAGAGAGCCTTCACATGCACCTTCAAGCAGATCTGGATCACTTCTGTGGGCTAAATTAAGCAGAGTTTCTCCCTCTGCAGCTTCATAGCTTTTCTTACTCCCATCAGGTAAAACAAAAGTAACAGATGGCATATTATTCCTATTAAAATCCTTACTAATTTCTCTATATCCTACAGGTAATAACTAATATTTGCAAACTCTTTGCAATTCCAGTGCATATTTCTTGTTATCCAAGTACTTCCTTTAGCATAGATCCCGCTAACAAGCAGCGGGATGACGATTGTTAGGGCCAGCGCCCCTATGATGTCATCCCAGTGCCCAAACACTGGGATCCAAGTTGCTCACAAGCAAACTAGCATAGAAAGTGGTTACAACATTTTTGATGAGATTATATGGAAAACTGGATTCCAGTGTCAAGCACTGGAATGACAAGTTCGCGGCGGCATCCTCGTCATCCCGCCGCGGGATCTCTTAGCCGCTAACAAGAGATCCCGCTAACAAGCAGCGGGATGACGATTGTCAGGGTGTCATCCCAGTGCCCAGACACTGGGATCCAGCTTCTTTTTTTTCTAGATTCCAGCGTCACGCGCTGGAATGACAGCAGTTCTACGTCATACCGCCGCGGTATCTCTTAGCCGCTAACACGTAGCGGTATGATGATTCTTCAAATCGTCAAGGTGTCATCCAAG
>NZ_JAPQLL010000073.1:0-222 GCF_028981865.1 Wolbachia endosymbiont of Drosophila nikananu
GCCCTGGTCATTGTCTATTTTCTGTATTGGCGTTTTTTTAAGTCTTAAACACTGCAATTTAGCTGCTTTTAAGTGCAACTAACCTTAGCTTTAATATTTAAGAAATTTACTAAGCAGAAAAAAAGGCAAAAGAAACCCCGCATTAGCTAGTTGTCACTCTCTAATCCTGCAAATTGGCGTACTATACTGTCTTAAACGACTTATAAGCGCGTTTCAGCTTAT
>NZ_JAPQLL010000073.1:253-8912 GCF_028981865.1 Wolbachia endosymbiont of Drosophila nikananu
ATAAGGTGCACATAGTGCAAAAAATTAAAAATAAGACGCCAACTACGTTGTTTTCTTGCTGTTTAATCTGCACAGATGAAGATAGCTGAATACCTTCAGTTTCATGATAAGGGGGCTGGCGGGGTTTGTCAAGTAAGTTTTTGTATTTAATCCGTTTCTATAACTTGGATACCAGTGCCTGCTACCTGGCTCCCGGTTATAATGTTCGTGTGGTTATGTCACAGCACTGGGTAACAGGAGAGGTATCACTATAAAATTTGACATTAACCGTTGATAATCGGAATATTAGTAGAGTAGAATTACTCAAAAAAGCATGCATAAATATGACGTAGTAATAGTAGGTGGTGGTCATGCAGGGTGCGAAGCTGCTGCTGCGGCAGCTCGCCTTGGTGCAAACACGCTGCTTATCACTCATAAAATTTCAACTATAGGAGAAATGTCCTGCAATCCAGCAATTGGAGGAGTTGCAAAGGGTGTTGTAGTCAGGGAAGTTGACGCTCTTGATGGAATAATGGGAAGAGCAATCGATCAAGCAAGCATACACTCAGTCATTTTAAATAGTAGCAGAGGTGCAGCAGTATGGGGCCCGCGTGCACAGGCAGACCGAAAATTATATAAGCAGGCAATACAGGAAATTATTCTAAATTATAACAATTTGACGGTAAAAGAAGAGTCAGTCGACAATTTTCTTATAGAAAGTAATGGCAATGGAAAACCGTGCATTAAAGCTGTAATAATAAGCTCGGGTGAACGTATACCAACAAGTAAAGTCATTCTAACTACAGGAACTTTTCTGCGGGGTGTGATTCATATAGGAGAGCAAACAACTCCTTCAGGAAGAATGGGAGATAAGTCTGCAGTAGAACTTGCAAATACATTGAAGAAGTATGATTTTAGATTAGGTAGACTGCGTACCGGAACTCCACCAAGGCTTGATCGTAATACTATAAACTGGTCAATATTGCAAGAACAAGTGGGTGATAACCCACCTGTGCCGTTTTCTTATCTCACAGAAAAAATTAACCAACCTCAGGTATCATGCTTTATTACCCATACTAATGAAAATACGCATAAAATAATTAGAGAAAATCTTCATAGGTCAGCTTCTTCGTATTTGGATGACATTGTTGCACCAAGATACTGCCCATCCATTGAAGTTAAAATTAATAAATTTGCAGAAAAAAGTAGTCACCAAATATTTTTAGAACCAGAAGGGTTGGATGATGATACTGTATACCCAAACGGAATTTCAAATTCATTGCCTGTTGAAGTGCAAAATGAAATGATAAAGAGTATCAAAGGACTTGAAAACGCAGAAATATTAAGGTCTGGATATGCAGTTGAGTATGACTATATTGATCCGCGAGAACTAAGCCATACTCTTGAAACTAAGAAAATTAAAGGTCTATATTTTGCTGGCCAAATTAATGGCACCACTGGATATGAAGAAGCAGCAGGGCAAGGAATTATCGCCGGAATTAACTCAGCACTCTCTGCATCTGAAAAAAAAGAGAGTTTTGTTCTTCACCGCACAGATTCGTATATTGGCGTAATGATAGATGATTTGGTCACCAAAGGGGTGATCGAGCCTTATAGATTATTTACCTCACGTGCAGAATATAGGCTAGCTATCAGGTCAGACAATGCGGATAGAAGATTAACACAAAAAGGTTATGATATTTCCCTTGTTTCGCATGAGAGATACTCTGTTTTACAGAATAAACTTAAATCCATTAAGCAGCTTGAAGAGAAGTTAGGGAGTCTGACGATTACTCCTGAGCAGCTTAGGTCTTATGGTATTAAAATATCTTATGATGGAATAAGAAAAACGGCACTAGATTTACTTAGCTATCCAAACATCGACTGGAATAAATTACAAGAAATATGGCCGGAGTTAAGCAGCGTCACACGCTGGAATGACAAAATGGGACACACCAAAGCGGATAATAGAGCTAAGAATGAAATATGCGAAGCGGTTGAAATTGAAGCAAAATACAAACCTTACCTAATAAGACAAGAAGCGGATATGAAGTTTTTACGAGAGGAAATTAACACTCAAATTCCAATTGATTTTAACTATTCACAAGTTAAAGGCCTGTCAAGTGAGGTAATAGAAAAGTTGCAGACGATAAAACCAGCTACAATTGGAATTGCAAAGCAAATACAAGGCATCACTCCCGCAGCAATAGTGAGCATATTAGTGTACCTTAGAAATAAGAAAACGAAAGTAGCTGCTAGTTTTGCGTGAGGTATATGTCAAAAATCGAAGAATTTCGTTCTTTTATGCACGAAATAAACGTTGATGTATTTGTGTTGCATACTAAAGACGAATATTTAAATGAATATTCAAAAGAGTTAACAGAGTTATGTGGCTTCACAGGAACAAATGGGCTACTTATCGTTACAAAGAGCAATAAGTGCCCATTTTTTACAGATGGACGCTATATTACACAAGCTCGCAGTCAGCTCGATCAGGACAATTTTCAAGTATATAATATACAAGAAGAGGATCCACGCGAATGGGTAAAAGCAAACTTAACATTGACCACCTCACTAGGTTACTATTTGCAATATTTTACCATAGAAGATATAAGAAAGTATGAGAATATCTGTAAATTAATACCCTGTTTAGCTGGAAAAAAAAGTGACTATCGAAAACAAGCAGTGGTTTTACATTCCATTAAATATGCTGGTGAAAGTAGCAAGAATAAATGTGAAAAAGTCGCTAAAAGCATAGATAAAGAAGCTGAAGCAGTGCTTTTAACTGATCCAAATTCAATTTCATGGCTATTAAATTCAAGAAATGAAAATGCCAAATATACTCCATGTATATTTGGCCGTGCTATATTGTATAAAAGCGGTAATGTTGATTTGTTTATTCAAGATAAAGAACATTCAACTATAGAAGCAAATTTAGGCAATCATATAAATATTTTTGATATTAGTGAGCTAGAAAATTCGCTGCACAAGCTAAATTCAATAGTTATAGATCCAAACACAACTCCAATTAGTATCATGGCTGTAATAAAAGATAAACAGGTAGCTGAAAGAGAAGATCCTTGTCTAATTTATAAAGCAGTAAAAAACCAAACTGAAATAGCTGGGGCTATAAATGCACACATTAAAGATGGAGTGGCAGTTACAAACTTTCTACATTGGCTTGAAAATAATGTTGGCAATGGAATCACTGAGCTCAAAGCTGAAGAAAGGATTTTAGAACACAGAAAAGAGCAGGGTTTGTTTAAGCAACCAAGTTTTCCAACAATTTCCGCATTTAATGAAAATGGTGCAATAATTCACTATCGTGCAAGCAGTAAGACGAATAAGGTAATTCAGAAAAGTGGACTATATTTGATTGACTCTGGTGGCCAATACCTTAATGGCACAACTGATGTGACAAGAACTGTAGTGGTTGGTAATCCGACCAATGAGCAAATAACCCACTATACAATAGTGTTGAAAGCTCACATTGCTATAGCAAGTGTCATCTTTCCTTCTGGCACTACTGGTGGAGAATTGGATATATTGGCACGTACGCATTTATGGAAATTTGGAATGGACTATATGCATGGTACAGGGCATGGAGTAGGAAGTTACCTATCAGTACACGAAGGACCACAAGCAATATCAAAGGGCAATAAAGTGAAACTCACGCCAGGAATGATACTTTCCAACGAACCTGGTTATTACATTCCGGGAGAGTATGGGATAAGAATTGAAAATCTGATGTATGTCGACAGACAAGAAAATAGCTTTTTACATTTCAAACAACTGACCTTCATTCCATATGATAGAAGGCTAATAGATGTGCAAATGCTTACTAAAGATGAAATTGAATGGATAAATAGCTATCATCAATTTGTCTATGAAAACTTAGAAAATAGCGTAAAAGATAAGGAATGGTTAAAGAAGGTATGTGACCATTTGTAAGCAAAGGAGCATTTTTTATTGTTTAAAAAGTATTAATGCAATTGTGATAGGTATTTTGTATTGTTTTTAATTTAAAAACGATATATAATAAAGAATATGTATTTTTAGGTAGATATATTATGATAGACAAAGGACAAGAAGATGAATTTATGAAGCAGTATATGGATACTTGCAAAGAGCAAATAGAAAAATTAGCTAAGGATCCTGAATTGCTTAATCAGACTTTAAAACCATTTATGCAAATGTCCCAGCAGCTTATGGCTGGCGGTATGTTAGAAGGGGCTATGCCTGGCATGGTACCTGACTTGGGTAGTATGGATGTTAACAAGATGATTGCTCAGATGAAGGAAATGATTGACTACATAAGAGGTAACTATAAGGAGCTAATAAAAGAGCATAGCTCGCAGATTCAAGAGCTTGATGAATCCAGTAAAAAGCTAAGAGGCTTAGTTAAAAAATTGATAGAAAAGAGCGAAAGTAAATAAACAATATCTAACGCAAGTCTCTTCTGTCATTCTATGTACAGCTGCATAAGTATCTAGTGACCTTACCTAGAAAAAGTAGAGAGAAAGTTAAGACGTTTTTGGAGTAAAATAAAACGTTTTTTCAAAATATGGCAAATAGAAGCAGCAGGATTCAAATTAGAAGCTGTTAAGCTGGTTAAAGAAACAGAAGTACAAAAATAGCAAAAGGTCTAGGCATAGGTGGCAGTATGTTAAGTAAATGGGTAAGAAAATATGATGGAAAAATGTCAGAAGCATATGCATTTCCAGACAAAGGCTCCTTATGACAAAGAAAGATTTGATCTAAAAAAGGAATTAGCAAGAGATGGGCTTCTAGCAGATATTCAAAAAAAGCATCCAAATGTAGATCCCTAAAATTCATGCTGAATTAAAGATATCGTCTCTGCTGTCAAACAAATTATCCAACAAAATTACAATTAAATGGTTGATTATTTTTAAGAATACCAAAAAAGACATGCATTAATTTTCGCATTAACGCAAGAACTATGACTTTTGGACATTTGCCTTTACTTGCTAGACGCTGACAAAACTTTTGAAAATGATTATTATGGTTTTTGACTACTATAGCTGGCATATAAAGAGCTTTTCGAATACGCTCAGATCCTATTTTGCATATGCAACTTCTCTTACTTACTGACGATCCCGATTGATAATGTCCTGGATTTAGACCAGCAAAAGCTGTAAATTGTTTAGCATTGTCAAAGTTATCAACTGATGGCATTTCTGCGACAACAGCAGTAAGATATCCTATACCTTTTATAGTCTTAAGGTTTTCCACCATATTTTTTAGATGTGGATAGTTGTTTATATGCTCATTAATTTCTTTTTCGAGAACAATAATTTGCTCCTCTATTGCCAAAATTACTTTAGATATAGCTTCTTTGCAACTGGAATGCATATTTTTGTTTTCCAAGCGATTTGTCTGTTGCACCTTATCATCTTTTAGCGATTGCATGCAACGCCCTCAAATGCCTCATTTCAGGTGCAATGGGCTTCCAAAGAGCAGGTTTGTTGGCGATACAAAATCTTAATGGCATTAGTGTCGCATCAGCTTCACCCTCCCTGTGAGGTATTTTAGCTCTAATGCCTCACATCATAAAGATACAAGTGTTGGCTACTTGGATGACACCATTTGTTGTAAACTCACTTTTGCTCTATGATTATCTTTTTAGATCACCTTATCTACCTTATCTACCTTATTCTGTCACTCCGCTGAACGGATACCTTTTTTTACTTAGTTTGGGTTATGCAAGAAGTCTATTGATTTTACTTATGAATAAATAATGGATAAGCTTTCTCTATAGGTTACACACTTAAAGCTACTGTTGAATTGAGCAACTTTTACAAGATATAGAAAATGAAAGAGGCCGGGACCGGAATTGAACCGGTATAAAAGGATTTGCAGTCCTCCGCATAAGCCATTCTGCCACCCAGCCATTTTTTATGTGTAGATATCCATTATATCTTTTAGCATAGATAAAGCTTCCTCCCTTTTGCGTTGAAAAGTGTTACGGCCAATAATTGAACCATTACCACCACCCTGCTTAATTTCTTTTGCTTCATTGCATATGTCATCTACTTCCTTCGATTCGCCACCAGAAAAAACTACTATTCTTTTCCCTGCAAAACAAGATCTTTTAACATATTCAATTCTTTTAGATAATGATTCAATATTTTCTGTTTCTATTTTCTCCCTTTCCAAATATTTAGTTGGAAGTTTTACTTTGATTATATTAGCGCCAAGTAAAGCTGCTATGTGCGCAGCATAGGCAATAACATCAACTGCTGTTTCACCTTCTTTGGAAAGGCCCTCACCCCGTGGGTAAGACCACAACACTACTGCAAGCCCATAAGATTTGGCTTCAGCTACGATTTCACGGGCTTCTTCCATCATATCAAAACACTTGGCAGAACCAGGATATATAGTAAATCCAACAGCCAAGCAGCCCAAACGCAGCGCATCTTTCACAGAAGAGGTTATTGCTTGATCAGAAGTCAGATTTTTTGAATGTAAGGAGTTGGAACTATTAAGTTTCAAAATAAGTGGGAGCAGGCCAGCATAGGTTGAAGCACCAGCTTCAATCATACCAAGTGGAGCAGCATATGCACTTACTTCCGAATCAACTGCAAGCCGAAAATGATAATGTGGGTCATAAGCATCAGGGTTAACTTCAAAGCTTTTTATTGGCCCGTGCTCAAATCCTTGATCTACTGGCAGAATCACTAACTTGCCAGTACCGCCAAGCTTTCCATACATGAGAATACGAGTAAGATTTGCTTTCACCCCGGGGTTTTCACTTTCGTAGTAGCTTAGGACTTGTTTTACTTTATCACTTATCACTATAATTCAAATTAAATTTAAGTTATAAATTGTAACAAAGATGAAGTTCAATACAAGGATTTTAAACTATATCAAAAGCAATTTTATTTTCTACTTTATTCATATAGATTCTTAATTTCTTTCCTTTTATTAATTTACGATTCAGTATTTCTTCTGCTAAGTAACTTTTCATCTCTTTTTCAATAAGTCTCTCTATTGGACGTGCTCCCATTTCCTTACTATAACCCATTTGTACAAGATAAGATTTCACTTCATCCTTCTAAGAAACTTCCTTAACTAGCTCCTCTTGTTGCACTAAAGTATAGCCAAATTCTCGTGCCTTTTTGATCAAATTTTTTACAGCTCTCTCCTTATATCGTGTTTCATAGTATTCCATTCCTTTTTCTACATATTCTTGTCCGTATTTGAGCATACTATAAAATATGCATGCTATTTTTCTTGCAGTAGCTGTTATTGCTTTTGGTGCTCCTAATCGTTTTTTTAATCTCCTGTAGTATGCACCCAATGAACTTTTACTATTTCCTACAGAATTAGCAGCCATTCGAAATGCATTCGCAGCACGATTAATGACTTTACGCGTTCTTGTGCTAAACACTTTTTCTCCTGTAATTTTATTGGCAGGGCTGAGTCCTAACCACGATGAAAAGTGTTTTTCTGTTGACCATTTATTATGGTTTATACCAGTTTCTGAAATTATAGTCTGTATACTTAGTATATCAAGCCCTGGAACTTTAGTAAAATCCATACCAGTTATTCGGTGCAGTTCCTCGTGCAAAGCAAAGTCAGGCTTACTTTTTCTGTGCTTATTCTTTTCCTTACTCAACTGTTTACTTTCGTTAGATTTTGTTTCAAACGTTTTGTAATAGACCTCAATATTTCTATCACATTCTGCTATTTTTTCTTGATAAATATTATATAGTTCAAATTCTTGCTTTAGCGTGAATACATGTTCCTCTCTATAATCGCCAGCTAACGCTTTTGCTATAGTAGACTGATCATTTTTTATTCGTGCATCCCTGAATTGAGCCAATTTCCCAGAATCTCTTTCGCCTTTAATTATAGCCTTGATAATTTTCATACCAGTTACTCCTGTTATATCTCTTATAACTCTATGCAGTTGTATATTCATTTGAATTAATGCCTTCTGCATACGCAGAACATGTGTAGATGCACTTTCAGTGAGGTTCTTACGTTGTCGCACGTAACTACGCAATACACATATCTGGCTATCTGGCCTAAATGACCCTTGGAGTAATCCATAACTATGTAGTTGTTGTAACCACTGACAGTCCTGAACATCTGACTTTCTCCCAGGTACATTTTTTACATGTCGCGCATTTACCAACTTAACTTCAAAACCGTAAGATTCCAGTATTTGAAACAAAGGAATCCAATATACACCAGTTGATTCCATCGCTACGGTTGTAACTTTACACTTTTTTAACCACCTTGCTAAATTATGAAGGTCTTCAGTGAAGCAGCCAAATTTTTGAACACGTTGCTCATCTCTTCTCTCGGGTATACATACATAATGTACAGCCGAACCAACATCTATCCCTGCTGCATCAGGATTCATTACCTCTAATTTACTTTTTGTCATTGTAATTGACCTCCTATAACTTATAATGAAGAAGTATTTAAGCTTGGGACGGTTAGATTATACAATCTTCTAATCGAGGTAGTCGTAATAGACTCCATCAGTGGTTTAACCGTTCCTCCAAAACCATGCTCCCAAACGGGCACTCTAGCACCATTGAGCGTCCGGTTATAACTGCAAAAATACTTCTTAATAAATTATATTTAAAAATTGTTATAGCACTGGATAAAATAGTTTCTTTCAGGTTTAACAAGATTTTTCCTTGTT
>NZ_JAPQLL010000074.1:0-23294 GCF_028981865.1 Wolbachia endosymbiont of Drosophila nikananu
GGTTTGCGTTTATTAACAGCCATAAATAAAGCATCTATAATTAATTGTTTATCCATTGAACTACTCATTAACTACCATACGTGAATATAAGTCAATTATTGCTGCCAAATATAGCCAGCCTTCTTTGGTTTTTATATAAGTAATATCAGTTACCCATACCTTATTGGGCTGGTCCGTAGTAAAATTTTGATCCAGGATATTTGGAGCTATAATCCTACTGTCTGTTTGCTGTTTTTTAGTTTTGAATCTTCTTCTAAGCTTAGCTTGAATGCCATTTTTTTGCATTACATCTTGCACTGTTTTGATGTTATAATTTTTGCCTAAAGCTTTTAGTTCAGCATGGATTTTAGGAGCTCCGTACCTGCATTGTGATGCTTGATATATTTTTTGAATATCTGCTAGAAGCTCCTCTCTTGCTAATTCTTTATTGCTTTTCTCCTGAGCAACCCATTTATAATAACCACAAGCAGATACATTTAAAAACCTACATAACTCCTGTATTTTATAGCTGCTTCTATGCTCTTTTATAAAAGAATATTTTACTCCTTTTGGCTGGCAAAATATCCCAGGGCTTTTTTTTAAATGTCTCTTTCCCTAGTTATTCTTGCTAACTCTTTCTTTAAGTCAAACCTTTCTTTGTCATAAGTAGCTAACTTTCCTTTGCCTGGAAATGCATCTACTTCTGACATTTTTTCATTATATTTTCTTACCCATCTGCTTAATAAATCTCCACTCATGCCTAAATCTCTTGCTATTTTTGCTGACGGTTGACCTGTTTCTCTTACTAGTTTTATTGCTTCCAATTTAAACTCTATTATATATTCCCTTCTGTTTCCCATATTACACCTCTTTGAAAAAACGTTCTATTTTACTTCAAAAACGTCTTAACTTCCTCTCTACTTTTTCTGGGTAAGGTCACGGCTAAGAGATACCATGGCGGTATGACGTGTTAGCTGTACTTTTATACTCATCAACTCAGTATCCAACCTGGATCCCAGTATCAAGTACTGGGATGACACCTACGCACACTCACTTTGTCATTCCAGCGTGTAAAACATAGACCCCAAGTGTCAGCTACTTGAACAACATCACTTTGCTTAAAAATTGCAACACGGTATGACGTTAGCTATTGTGCTACACCTTTCCCCTTTCCCCTGAAACTAAAATCTATATACTTAACTCCAGAAACTTCAAAATACGATGCGATCTAATATTAGAGAGTTATTTTGCTATATAAAGCCTAATCTATCTTATTTCATCATAGCTTTTATTGCAGTTTTATTTTCAGCCTTAACGATCCTCCTCTTTGGCAGAGGCTTAAGCAATATAATTGATTCTGGCACAGAGCACGATTTTACTACCAAACTATTAGTTGCAATACTTATAGTTTTAGCCATTTCTCTCACTGCATTTACTCGGTTATATTTCATTGGCATTGGCAGCGAGAAAGTTATCGCACGAATCAGATACAACTTATATAGCAGTATTACCAATTTACAACCAAGCTTCTTTGAGAACACAGGCGTACAAGATGTTATCTCAGCACTCATTACTGATACCTCTGTGCTGCAATCAATAATAAATAGCAGCCTACTCACCATATTACGAAATTTTGTGATTCTGATTGGTAGTGTTGCCATGTTATTATATACAAATATACAACTAACTGCGTATGCAGCCGCAATAATACCTATACTACTCATTATCATGACCTCACTTGGAAAAAAAGTGCGTAGCCATGCACGCTTTGCCCAGGATAAATTAAGTGAGCTTGCATCACTTAGTGAGGAAAATTTTCGGTCTATCGTAACCATCAAATCGTTTGTACTCGAAGAAAACGAAAAAATCCGTTTTAAGGAACATTTAAACTCAGTATCAAAATCATACGTAAAATTAGTACTCTTGCGTGCTATTTTAGTAACTCTAGTTATCACGTGTGTGATAGGTTCACTAGTTGTTTTGCTCTTCTTCGGTATTAAAGAAGTCTTAAGCAATAATATAACTATTGGAGAACTCTCCTCATTTGTGTTTTATTCAGCGCTTGCGGCAGGAGCTATAAATAATTTGAGCGATAATATCAGTGATTTACAACGAGGTCTTGGAATAGTAGAGCGTTTATTTGAATTTACAAATATGAAAAGCTCTATAGCAGATGCCGATGATCCTATAAAAATTTGTAGTGTTCAAAAAGGAATTTCGTTTAATGGCGTAACATTTTTTTATGAATCTCAGTCTGATAAGCCAGCGTTAAATAACGTATCATTTTCTATAGAGGCAGGTCAAGCAGTGTCAATTGTTGGCCCATCTGGCAGTGGTAAAAGCACCATTTTAAAGCTTCTGCTCCGTTTTCATGATCCAAACAAAGGTAGCATTACTATCGATGGGCACAATATTAAGTCAATTGCACTAAATGACCTCAGATCGTTGTTTGGCTTAGTGCCACAAGATCACATGATATTTTCTTGCTCAATAATGGAAAATATACTATATGGCAAACCGGGTGCTGAATATGAGGAAGTGAAGCAAGCAGCTATCAGTGCTTATGCGATGGAATTTATTGATAAGCTGCCTGATAAATTTGATACATTTGTAGGAAAAAGAGGATTAAAACTTTCTGAGGGGCAAAAACAACGTATTATAATAGCAAGAGCTATACTCAAAAACCCTCAGGTTTTAATACTGGATGAAGCAACCTCTGCCCTTGATTATAAAAGTGAAAACCTCGTGCAAAAAGCATTGAGCAAGTTAATGCAAAACAGAACAACAATCGTAATTACACACAGACTATCAACCGCACTTAAAACTGACAAGATTATAGTAATTAATCATGGAAAAGTAGAAGAAGTAGGAACTCATAACTCTCTAATAAGTAAAGACGGGCTATATGCAAAACTGGCGAAGATACAGTGGAATTGAAAGAAAATTTAAATCACATCGTTAGTTGATATGCTAGATTTACAATTAAAATTATAAAATTTTTAATCATTTTAACTTATAATAATGTAATAGTATTTTTTAGAGGATTATTATGACCCATAATTTTTTCATCTTCATGCACTCCTGTAGATACAGCTTGCGTAACGGTAAACTTATGGGCAGCTGTGAAAACAATTCTTCATGTGTGATGCATGTGTGGAAGTAATAAACTCTTCTGTGTTAGATTTAAAAGAGGTTAAAACCTATTTTTCTTTCCATCAGTATCAGAGGGTGCTGTTGATATTATATCAAAGTGATGAAGTGTGTAAATTGTTAGTACATGCTTCCACTCTATAGTTAATTTTTTAATAATCTCATTTACCAATGGAGGTACTTTATGCTAGCAAAAAATCTTTCTGGTCCGAATCAGGAAAATACAAATTATATATGTCCGTTGCCATTTAATACGTGCTGTACCAGTGATACATTAGGAGTTAATATTATTATAGATTCATATGATGATAAGACTAAGAATGAATTGAAGGAAAATATTAAGAATGAATTGAAGGAAAATATAAAAAGTGAACTAGAGAAAGGTCATAAGTGTGAAATTGATGTTAAGACTAAGAATGAACTGAAGAAAAATATAAAAAGTGAACTAGAGAAAGATCTTAAGTGCGAAACTTGCAAAATTGATGATAAGACTAAGGAGGAAATAAAAAATAAAATAAAAGATGAGATAGATTGTAAGTGTGATAAGAAAGGGACAGGTGAAGTTGATGGTGGAAGTAAAGGAGCCATAGAAAGTATGCTGATAACTGAAAAACATGCTACTGATAATGTTAACTGTTCAAGTTATGCAGGATATTATAAATCACGCGGTGAGGTCGGTCAGCCTGGTTGGTTTACAAAAGATCTTTTGAAGCAATTTCTCCCTGACTTAATGAGCAATAAAGAGATTGTGGATCATTTTTACACGAAAAATACTAAACAGTACCATGCAGACAATTTTGCTATAACTTTTGAAAGCAAAGAAAATACCAAGTGTGGAAGCAACATAAACTACACATGGGCTGCGCCAAGCAATATGTGGTGTAATAAAGGAGGTAAAACAGGGGATGCTGGGTTAAGATGTCCAGAGGACTTTCAGAGTGATAAAACGAGTGTTTGTTGTCCTTCCACTGCACCTTCTGCTGATTATATACAGTAAAAACTTCTTTCTCAATGATAAGTGTCCTAATTTAGTATTAAACCTTAAGGGAAAGGAATTAGAAGAATGTGCAGGTAAAACTATAGTTGCAAAATTAAAATCACCATTGATAATTGCTGATTATTATAACAAAATAATAGACAAAGATGGTAACAACACTGGAATATACTACTCTCAATTAAAACCTCACTTAAATCGTGATGGTACAATGAAAGACTGTGGAAGTAATGCAAAATGTCAGGAATATGCTAAAATCATAGATAAAATTCTATGGACTTCTAACAAGGAAGTAACGTTGAAAATTCCTGATAATTCTGTAGAAAAAAGGTCTTATTCCCCTAGTGTTGGTGACAATCAAGATGAGACTTTCTCTTACCATGATTCCGACAATATCTTAATATAAACTATAACTTTTCTGGGTCTTTCAACCCAGAAAAGGTCGCCTTACACCAAATATAGCTAAAGTGACTTAGATTTACCGATAATTTGAAAAACAAAAATTCGTCATCCCGCTGCTTGTTAGCGGGATCTAGAGATACCGCGAATAAATCGCGGTATGACGTAGGAAAACCTTTCTTGGGTTAGCTATAAAAAGTAGAGATAAGATAAACCTTCAACTAGCCCCACTTATTCGCTATACTGCTATAGGTTTTCATAGTTTTTCTAGTTGATGAACATTTTCAAACAGGTTTCCTCTCTAATTTCCAGCAAATTAAATGAGTTGAAGCAAAGGGGTGTCATAAATACAAGTGCGGCAAATTTTATTGTAGAGTCTCCAAGCAATAGAGCACATGGTGATATCTATACAAATGTTGCTATGGTGCTTGCAAAGCATGAAAAGAAGAATTCAGTCGAGATTGCAGGGATGTTAGCAAGAGAATTTAAAGCTTTTGATGAAGTTGCAAAAGCGGAAATAGCAGGCCCTGGTTTTATCAATATGCACTTAAAAATAGAAGTATGGCATGGAATTTTAAAACAAATAAATGAGCTGAAAACAGAGTTTGGCACCCTAGATATAGGGAACAATCAGGCCATCAATGTTGAGTTTGTATCTGCAAATCCAACTGGGCCACTACATATTGGTCATGCAAGAGGAGCCGTATTTGGTGACGTTCTGGTAAATTTATTGAAAAAAGTTGGTTATAAAGTTACTAAGGAATACTATATTAATGATGCTGGAGCGCAGATAGATACACTAATAAAGTCAGTATATTTGCGGTATAAGGAAGCTCTGGGAGAAAAAATCAGCATCGAAAAAGGTTTATATCCAGGTGAATATTTAAAACCAATAGGGGAGGGGCTAGCTAAAAAATATGGCAAGGAGCTTCTAGAAAAGCAAGATAATCAGGTGATTAAGGAATATACTTTAAGTTCTATCTTAGAAATCATAAAGGAAGACATGAACTTACTTGGGGTAAGTCATGATGTTTTTACTTCAGAGTATGAGCTACAAAAAAGTGGCAAAATTGAAGAGAGTATAAAGATATTATCTGACAAGGGTCTAGTGTATGAAGGGTACCTGGAGAAACCAAAAGGTAAAGAAAGCGAAAATTGGACTCCCAGAAAAGAGATGTTATTTCGCTCTACAAAATTTGGTGATGATGTTGACCGCGCATTGAAGAAAGAGGACGGCAGTTGGACTTATTTTGCCTCGGAAATTGCTTATAATTTTGATAAAATATCACGTGGTTTTAATTATTTGGTATTAGAGCTTGGTAATGATCACTATGGTTATGTTAAAAGATTAAAAGCAACAGCTTATGCATTAAGTAATAATCAAGTAAAAATAGAGGTAAAATTGCATAATATTGTAAACCTTTTTGAAAATAGAAAACCCATTAAAATGTCCAAAAGATCAGGAAACTTCCTTACAGCAAGAGATGTAGTGGAAGAAGTTGGCAAGGACATAATTCGTTTTATAATGTTAACACGCAAGAATGATATGGTCTTGGACTTTGATTTTGCTAAAGTTAAAGAACAGTCAAAAGATAATCCTATTTTTTACGTGCAATATGCGCATGCTCGTGCTCATTCGTTAATGCGTAATGCTCCAAAAGAGCTTCCAACAGCAGATCCTTCACTTTTAAAGACCGATGGGGAGCTATTCCTCATAAAAACCTTAGCAAAGTGGCCAGATGTAGTAGAAACTGCAGCAAGGCTTTATGAGCCACACAGAATTACTTTCTACTTACTTGAAGTTGCAGAAGCGTTTCACATTTTATGGGGGTATGGCAAGAGTGATTTAAACATGCGGTTCATACTGGAAGACAACTTAAACATCACCGCTGCAAGAATGTTTCTCGTCCAAGCCTTAGCACACGTCATCGCTTCTGGACTTTCCATCTTTAATATAGAACCTTTGGAAGAAATGAGTTGACTTTTTTTGTGCAAGATTGTTTTTTCAACGAATAGAGAAGTTGACAAAATTAAGTAAAAATGTTATAGTTTATAGTAGTATTTTCTGGTTAATATATGGCTCACAGTCAAAAAAAGCTCAATGTTAATGTAAGTTTTGACAGTAAATTGGCTCAGTATCTTACAGAAATGGCAGAGATTCAAAATAAAACTATCCCTGAAGTTTTAGTAGATTTAGTGGAAGAAGAGTTCGAAGAAGATGTAGAGCTATCCGAAATAGCTGACGATCGCCTCTCTGAAGGTGAAGAAGAAGTAGAGGATGATGAAAACATCTGGAAATAAAACTTACACTATAAAATTCTTAAAAAATGTTATTGAAAAAGAAATTCCAGCTCTTCCGGCAAAGATTAAATTAATGGTTCAGGAGGCCATAAAGAAACGCCTGACAGTTGATCCTTTTAATCTAGGAAAGCCTTTATGTCATAGCTTTAGAGGGCAATATAGGATAAGGGTTAGCAACTACCGTATAATTTACATCATAAATCATTCAGAACGTAAAGTACTTATTACTGCAGTGGGGCATAGAAAAAACATTTACAAACACAGAAGATTACACAATCAAAATATAAGAAAGACCTCATCTCATACAAGCCTTAGATCGCTTCTGGACTTTCCATCTTTAATATAGAACCTTTGGAAGAGATGAGTTGATTTTTTTTTTGTTACAATATGTAATGATCAAAATATTATTCAAAGTAGGGTAAAGTTATGACGATCAGTTTTAGGGAGTATTCAACTGTATTCACTGAAGTTGCGGAACAGACAGATTTAAATGGAAATAACATAATTGAAAGAATAAAAGGGCAGTTTAAATCACGCCAAAGTGACTATGAGGAGTGGCAAGCAGCCAATTTTCATGTGGACTTCTTATTTCAATCTATTCTTTGTCAAGGTAACGAAGAAGATAAACACACGTTATTACATTTAGCTGCTCACACAGGCCGTATCAAGATAATCAAAGCTCTAATAAAACAAGGTGCAGATGTTAATGCAGTGAGTCAAAATCATAAAAATACTCCTTTGCATGTGGCTATTGGCGAGATAGATGTAATAAATGCTCTATTAGACAAGGGTGCAAAGGTTAATGCAGTGAATAAATTGGGAGATACTCCTTTGCATATAGCTGTTAAGGATGGCAATGTAAATTTAGTAAAGGCTCTATTAGATAAGGGTGCAAATTTTTTATTAAAGAATAAAGATGGCAAGACTCCAAAAGACTTAGCTATAGATGATAGAATAAAAAAGCTTCTGAAAGAATCTACATCAGCAACCCAAAAAGGTATTTACGCCGGTAGTGCAACCGCATTATTAGGCACTGCAGCAGTAGCACTTTTTGCAACCGGAACAGTTGCAATTGAGTTAATACCTATAGTGATAGCGGTAGCCACAGTCGCAATAGCAGCACTAGCAGTTGGTGGTATCACATATATGATGTTAAAACCTAGTACTGAAATGGATGAAGTGGAAGAAGAAAAAGGCATAACTGGGGATGAGCGGAAAGCTTGATCTGCTGGATTCCAGTATCAGCTACTTTCATGACATCATCCTTTTTCTGGATCCCAGTATCGGCTACTTGGATGACAACTAGCCTGACAACCGTCATCCCGCTACGAGTTAGCGGCCGCGGCGGTATAGCTATATTTAAAAATATGGTTGAATAATTGTTAATAATAGTGTATAGTTATTAATATTTTTAAGCATTTTTGCCATGGCTCTTTCAAAATTTCTCGATCCAAAGTTAGATTTAACATTTAAGAAAATCTTTGGCACTGAAAAAAATAAGAATATTCTTACGCACTTTTTGAACGATATTTTAGGATGTACTGAAGTCAATACTATACAAGAAGTAGAATTCTTAAGCACCATTATGGACCCTGAAATTGCTTCTGATAAACAAAGCATTGTTGATGTTCTTTGCAGGGATTCTAGTGGGAACAGGTATATAATTGAGATGCAGCTCACTCGTGATAAAGGCTTTGAAAAACGTGCACAACTTTATCGCGATTTTAAATTGTACCTTATTCCCTGATAAGCTTGACTATATATCTAGCCATACCATAAGAGATGAGAAAACCAATGAGCATGACTTAAAAGATTTTCAATTTATCTTCATAGAGCTGCCAAAATTTCCTAAGAGTAGAGAAGAACAACTAGAAAGTGTAGTAGACCGTTGGCTATTTTTTTTCAAATATGCAGATAAAACAACGGACGAAGATCTCAGAAAAATTGCGGAAAAATCACCAATAATAAAGCTAGCATATGATGAATTAGATAAGTTTCACTGGAATGAAAAAGATCTAGTAGCTTATGAAGAAAGAATAATGGATCTGCGCAAAGAAGAAGCCATTCTTGAATACAGACTTGATCTTGCTAAAGAGGAAGGTATACAAAAAGGTATAGAGAAAGGAAAAATTGAAGGGAAAATTGAAGTTGCAAAAGCGATGCTGGCTAATAATGTTGATGTTGACACTATTGTCAAGTTTACTGGCCTTTCTATTAGTGAGATTGAAGAATTAAGTGGAAATCTGTGAACGGTTACCTATATGTTTTTGCTGGCAAAAATTCTCTAATGGTCTTAAATAAAACTTTCAGTGAGTGATTGTCAGACATGTTGTGCTCTGCTGATTTCATCAAGTATACTTCAACATCGGTTGACTTAATTTTTTCAGCTAAATTCAATGAAGTTTGATAAGGAACATCTTTATCATTATCATTAATGCTATGCAATAAGCGCACAGGATAGTTTATATCTATTGCTTCTCTATTTAAGAGAAGGTTCTTTCTGCCATCTTCGATCAAATTTTTAGTTATTTTGTATGTACAATGCTCTGAAGTAAAATCTATTACACCTTTAGAATCTAGTTCTTCTTTTTGCTCGTCTGACAATTGCTTGAATATCAAATCTTCAGTGAAATCAGGAGCAGGCGATATGCCGATTAATGCTGCAATTTTTTCTGAAGATTGAAGGGCAGTGAGCAGCATCAGCCATCCTCCCATACTTGAACCTATAATTATTTGTTTATCGCTAGTTAATTCACTCATCACTTTAGCACAATTTTTTTGCCAATCACTTATCGTGTAATCAATAAAATTACCACTTGAATGACCGTGACCAAAATAATCAAATAGCACAAGTGCTACATCATTTTCTTGGCAAAACTTGTAAATAGCAGTTGCTTTAGTTCCATCCATATTAGATGCAAACCCACCAAAAAAAACTACAGAAGCTTTCTTCCCTTGTAGCTTTCGATATGCTATGTGACCATTATTTCCATCAAACAATTTACAATAATTCATACTACTTTGGCAAAGCAACCGGACTATCGCTCATCGAACGCAAATAGCTGACTAGATCTGCAATTTCTTGTGGATTGGAAATACCTGCAAATGCCATACGTGTACCTTTTATATAGGCTTTTGGGTTCTTTAAAAAGGCAAATAGCTCCTCATACCCCCATTTTCCACCTCTTTCAAGCACTGCTTTTGAGTAATTGAATGAGTTGCCAAGATGGGCCTTTTTGTTTCCAACTACGTTCCATAAGTTTGGTCCTACTTTATTCATTCCACCTTTCTCAAAACTATGGCAGGCTATGCATTTTTTTGCTGCTGATTTACCTTTTTCAAAGCTAGCATTCTGCATGAGCGTTCCAATATCGAGCGCCACTTGCTCGATTTTTTGCTGAGATTCATTGCTGCCAGCAGTTACTATCGTTTGGTGTTCAATCTTATATTCCTCTGGACTATACAGCATATCAACTACGTTGCTGACTATCATAATGATTAGCCCAGAAAGTAAAATCGATGCTGCAATCTTATTAAGCTCCATAGTTAATTTTTATCAAGTAATGTTACTTAAATTATGCGAATATTTTCGCAAATAGCAACCAATTACCTTGAAGCTCGCTAAAGATGAGAGTCTCCAGCTATAAACATTAAGAAATTTACCAAATAAAAAAAAGGCAAAAGAAGCCCCGTTGGTGACTAGTTATTTATATGTACTTCAAAATATTGGCGTTTTTTATTCTAAACGCTACGATTCAGCCGCTTTTAAATGCAACTAACCTAAATTATAAACGTTAAGAAATTTACTAAGCGGAAAAAAAGGCAAAGAAACCCCAGGGTGGCTAGTATTCAAATTCTCCCTTGTCTATTTGACGTCTTTTACTGTCTTAAACGCTTTATAAGCGCGTTTCAGCTTATATAGGTAGAAACCTAGAAGTGTTTATAAAGACATGAGGTGCACATAGTGCAAAAAATTAAGCATGATTTACGCCAAATACATTAAGTTTTTTTGTCATTAATCCACTGCAGAGATTGCGAAGATAAATAAATAGCTTCATTTTCATGATAAGGGGGCTGGCGGAGTTTGTCAAGTAAGTTTTTTCGTTTCTGCGGGCTACTTCTCGACACCAGTGGTGTTAAGTATTCGTACAGTTATTGGTATTATTAAGATACTCCTTAATCTTCTTCAAATCCTCCCAGGCTAAACGTTTTTGCATTGGCTGACGCAGTAGGTAAGCTGGGTGAAATATAGCAGCTATAGTGATTGAGTGAGATAAATATTGGTTAGTGTACGTATGAAATCTACCACGCAAATTCGATATAGTTTTTGTGCTGTCAAGAAGACTATAACACGCAATTCCCCCGACCAAAATTAGAATTTGCGGTGAAACCAGTGCAACATGCTTCTCAACAAATGGTCTGCACATATCAAGCTCTAGGTCGGTTGGCTTTCTATTGCCAGGTGGGCGCCAAAATACAGTATTGCTTATGTATACCTTAGTGCGATCAAGATTGATTGCATTTAACATTTTATCGAGTAACATTCCACTTGCACCACAAAATGGTATGCCTTGAAGGTCTTCATTTGCTCCTGGAGCTTCACCAACAAGCATAACTTTTGCGTTTGGATTACCATCGGAAAAGACAGTATTAGTTGCAGTTTTTTTTATCTCACAACCTTCAAATGATTCAACTGCACTTCTTAGTTCATCCACACTACTACATTTACTTGCAAGTTTCCTTGCTTCAATTATCCAATCACTTGGAAACATGTCTTTTCCATCTTTAGTGTCACCCCAGCACGTATCTGCATCTTTCTTCTGGGTCCCAGTTTGGATAACAGAGGGTTGCACACCCTCTTTGCTCTCCAACTTTTTTTCCTCTTCACCCTCTGTTAGTGTGCAATCAACGCCCACTTCATGGTAAAATTTTAATAATTCTAGGTCTTCATTGCTCATAATGCTTTTTAACCTTTTGTGCTTTTTTCATGGCTATATCATACTTTAATTTAGATAAATGTCTAATATATAATATGCCATTTAAGTGATCTAGCTCATGCTGAATACACCTTGCGAGCCAGCCGCAAGCTTTTAGCGTCTGTTCCTCATTATTTAAATCCTTATATTTCACAGTCAAATATTTTGGACGCTTAATTTCATAGCTTTGCTCTGGAATTGAAAGGCACCCTTCTTTGAGAATTACTTGTTCATCGGATAATTCCGTAATTTCAGGGTTAATCATGTAAAATTTGCCAGTCGATTCATATCCTACTGGCTCGTCTTCAGCTTGAGAGAGCTGAATGTCCATAACAAAAACTCTCCTCAGCACCCCAACTTGCACTGCAGCAAGGCCAAGACCTTCTGCATCGTACACAGTTTCGAACATGTCGTTTACTAATTCTTTAATTTTATCGTTTATATCTGTTACTTCACTGGCACGTGTGATTAGTCTTTCATCAGGGGCAATTACAATTGGTAATGTGGACATAAAATGGACATAAAAATTATAATTCTATGTTTTGCTTTCCCTTTTGTCCAGAATTTAGTGTATATTAAAATGTTGCTATATCTATAATAGAAATATAAATTATTAAAGAAAGCTACAATTTAAATGAAATTGCGTAATAAGGTTAACTAATGTACTCTGCAGTAATAGTAAAACCAAAGAGAAACGTTTTTGCTGTTTTAGACATAGGTACAACAAAGATTATTTGTCTAATCGTTAAAATAAATGGCAACTTCAGCTATAAAGTAATAGGAACGGGCTATAAGATTGCAGAAGGTGTAAACGGTGGGTCGATAACTAATGTAAAACACGCAAATTACTCCATCTCATCAACTATAGGTTTAGCTGAGCAAGTGTCAGAGGAAACTATAGACCAGATATATGTGAGCATTGCTGGATGTGGTATCTCATCTTTTAATGTACATAATGAAATTATTGCAGCTAATCATGAAATTTCTGACCGGGATATAAAACGTGTGGTTTTTCAGACGTTTGAGAAATATATTGAAGAAAATGTTATCATTCACAATATACCACTGAAATATCACTTAGATGACATGACTGACATAAAAGAAGTTGGTGGATTGTACGGAAAAAGACTATCTGCTGATGTTAATGTTGTCACTGCTTCGCGTCCAGCACTTACCAATATTGAAAACTGTATTACCAATAATGGTGGATTAAATATGGCAGGTTGTATTGCTTCTGCATATTCTGCAGGTCTTGCCTGTCTCAGTGAAGATGAAAAAGAGCTCGGGACTGCTATTGTTGATATAGGCGGTGGGTGTACTGCAATTGGAATTTTCAAAAGAGGGAAACTTGTGTATGCAAGCAGCGTTCCAATTGGTGGCGTTCATATTACTCGAGATATTGCTTACGGGCTATGCACAAGCATAGAACGTGCAGAGTATATAAAAATACTGTATGGTAGCACTATCGTAACTTCAATAGATGAGAACGAATATATTACAGTCCAAAATAGTGAAAATGATGAACCTACTCAAGTATTCAAATCTGAGCTTATTAACATCATAAGACCAAGAGTTGAAGAAATACTTGAAATGGTAAGAGAGCAATTTCAAGAGCAGAAAGATCCAATTAATAAAGTAGTGATCACAGGTGGAACTAGTCAACTCACAAGCATGAAGGAAATTGCAGGCTATATATTCAATAAGCAAGTTCGAATTGGGTGCCCTGAGTCTTGTAGCGGTCTTGATGGCGAATATGATAAAAATCCTGTATTTTCTGTTTCTATAGGTTCTATAAAGCTAATAGTTGACACTTTTTATAAAAATAACTCTGGAATGCTCGGTCAAGATGGTAAAATAAGTAAGTTGTACCATTGGGTTAAATCAAAAGTTACAGTCTAGATTTCTGTTTTACCACTTGTCATACAAATGACTTGACACTAGGATCCATAGGACTTATTTTCACAATACGTAAAATTATTACATTTATGTACTTACAAGTAAGCGTACCAATTACAATAAGACATGGAAAATATGAACATAACTATACACTCACAAGAAGATTTTGAATTTATGCGCAAGGCTGGCAGGCTTGCTGCTGAAACTCTTGATTTCATTGCACCGTACGTAAAAATAGGGGTGACAACTAATGAGTTAAATGATCTATGTCATGATTTTATAATTAATGCAGGTGCAATTCCAGCACCACTAAATTATAGGGGGTATCCAAAATCAATTTGCACTTCAAAAAATGCAGTTGTGTGCCATGGTGTTCCCGATGATAAACCGCTTAAAGATGGAGATATTTTGAATATTGACGTTACGGTGATTTTAAATGGCTGGCATGGTGATACAAGTCGCATGTTTTGGGTTGGCAAACCATCAATAAAAGCAAAACGTTTGTGTGACGCTACTTATCATGCATTGATGGAAGCAATTAAACAAGTTAAACCCGGCAATAAGTTAAATGAAATAGGGCTTGCTATAGAGAAATATATTAGAGATTTTGGATATTCTATCGTACGCAGCTACTGCGGACACGGTATAGGAAAAGTCTTTCATGTTCCGCCAAATGTAGTGCATTTCTATGATCAAGATGAAAATCTCATCTTGAAGGAAGGTATGTTTTTTACAATAGAACCAATGATTAATGCTGGAAAACATGAGACTCTGCTCAGTAAACTCGATGACTGGACAGTGACAACACGCGATCTTTCACTTTCTGCTCAATTTGAACATACGCTCGGAGTAACTAAAGATGGTGCTGAAATATTCACATTATCACCCAAAAATTGGCACTTCCCACCATATAATTAGATTTTTTTAAACTCTGCTATACTGCAACTATACTTGGATCTTGAAGAAAGCTAATCCTTAATTTGCGATATAGCAACTAGCCCAATTAATGCACAGAAAATCATGTAAAAACTAGCTGAAGTCTCTTGTCCTGTAACTTTGATAATTGTTGTGCATATAAATGGTGCAAGGCCACCAAAAAATCCAGCAGCTATATTTCTTGACAAGCCAAATCCGCTGTACCGAACCTTTGTTGGGAATAATTCACACATCAGTGCACTAACAGGTCCAAGCGATGCAGCTATTGGAATTATAAAAAGAATATGTGCCGTAAAAGTGAGTAAGTAATTGCCACTACATAACATTGAGAAAACTGGATAACTCACTATTACAAAAGCTATAAATGCAAATTTCATAACTTTTTCTCTTCCTACCCGATCAGAAAGTATTGCAAACAATATTGTCAATCCTCCGAGCGCAATTTGACTCAGTATTTCTACCATATGGTTAAAATGAGTATTTATTGTTGATGTAAGCACATTGAAAAATACCAGATATATGTAAAGAGATGAGTTTTCAACTATATCAACCCCAACTGATATCAGAAAAGGTTTTTTATAGCTATTCAATAACTCTTTTAATGGCAGTTTAGATGGGTTTTTCTGTCTTTTATACTCTGGGCTTTCATCAAGTATATATCTCATATATATGCTAATTAATCCCATTGCTAAACTGAAAATGAAAGGTAATCTCCACCCCCAAGATTCAAAATCAGATACTTTTTTGCATATGAGTACTGCTATCAGGCTTAATACTGAACCAAAAATTGCGCTTAATACTTCAATGCTGCCAAAAAATCCTTTTTTGTTTTTAGGAGCGTGTTCTATTAAAAATGGTGCATTTCCTGCTTCTCCTCCAAGGGATATACCCTGCAATAATCTTAAACAAACTACCAGCATTGACGCTAGTATTCCAATACTTTGATAACCTGGAACAAAAGCAATTAATACAGTTGATAAAGTCATTAATATAATCGAGAGCAATAAGGCAACTCTTCTGCCATGCTTATCACCAATGTGACCAAATATAGCAGCGCCGACTGGTCTCATTAAGAAACCCACTGCAAACACTCCAAAAGCCTTCAATACGCTGGTTAGTCGATCATTCGATGGAAAAAACACACCACCTATTATATTTATTAAGTGGCCAAAAAGCATGTGGTCATACCACAATAAAGTGTTACAAGTCAAACTTGAAAATATTACTTTTGTTATTTGCTGCATAATTTTCTATAGTTTGTTTAGTATTTAGTAATATACATTACTTTTTTTTATATAGTAGAAAAATTTGAACATTATATTAGTAATAGTATCTTATTAAATCTTAATATTTTTATATCATTGACTATATTCAAGTATTTTTATATTATTGCCTATATATTTCCATATGTTTTAGTGGGAAGCTATTTTTATTTGTATGCACAGAGTCTCTTGATGGAGCACTATGACACACACTCCAGTTTTGTTAAAAGAGATGCTATCACTACTATCACCGCAGGATGGTGGTATATACGTGGACGCCACATTTGGAGCTGGAGGGTATAGCAAAGCAATATTGGAGTCAGCTGATTGCAAGGTATATGCAATTGATAGAGATGAAACGGTAACTAAGTTTTATGATGATTTAAGCGTTAGATATCCCGATAGAATAAAACTATTCATTGAGAAGTTTAGTAATATTAAAAGTATACTAAGTAGCGTTGAGCCATTTCCTGTCATCCCAGTGCTTAATACTGGAAAAAATAACTGGTCACGCGCTGGAATGACATCAAACGGAGTGGATGGGGTGATCTTTGACATCGGAGTTTCATCTATGCAGCTTGATAACGGAGATAGAGGGTTCTCATTTTTACATGATGGTCCACTCGATATGAGCATGGATAACTCTTCTTATATAAACGCTTCAACGTTTGTTAACGCTTTACGCGAAGAAGAAATTGCAAATACTATATATAACTACGGAGGAGAGCATCATTCTCGCAAAATCGCAAGAGCAATAGTAAGTGCACGGAAGAAGAAAACTATCAAAACTACATTTGAGCTTGCGAATATTATACGTTCTGTGGTGTTCCGTGGAAAAAGCAAAATTGATCCTGCAACCAGAACATTTCAGGCAATCAGAATATGGGTAAACGATGAGCTGGGAGAACTTGAGAGGGGCATTAAAGCTGCATCTGAAATTTTAAATGAGAATGGCAAATTAATTGTTGTTACCTTTCATTCTTTGGAAGATCGTATAGTCAAAACTTTTTTTAAAGATCTATACGAGCCAAGATCTACTGATTGTAAGACATTCTCTTTTCTAAATAAAAAAGTGATCAAAGCAAGTATAGAAGAAGTAAGTGTAAATCCGCGTTCACGCTCAGCAAAATTAAGAGCTATACAGAAGTTGTCATGAGAACTTTCTGCATCATCTCAATAGTTATGTTTTTTCTTAGCATTGTAGGACTATTTAAGATAAAACTACATGTTCAGTCATTAAATAGAGAGCTAATAAAAATAAAAAGTGAAATTAGTTTAGTACAAAGTGATATAAAAGTTTTACAAGCAGAGTGGAGCTATTTGAATAATCCAAAAAGACTTGTAAGCCTTGTAAAGAAATACCTAAAAAATAACTCTTTAATACTGGCTAGCCAGGTTAAAAATCTTGACTCTTTAAATGGCCGCAGTGTGTTAGCACAACTTAAAACCCAGAGTTAAATTGGTTATACTAAGCTTTATCTTTTACAGATAAGCACATCACAATAAAACTTACTTTGTATCCGTTCAGGCAATGGCGTCAACTTAAGGGAAAATATCAGTGATTGTGTATAAAATTTCTCTCCAAATTTTTTATCATTAAATTATCCAAAGAGTGCAATAAACAGCACTTTTGTTTTATTTCAACAAAGAAGTCTAAAATGTGTCCTTAAGTTGACGCCATTGTCCGTTCAGGATAGCGGCAAGACCATAGAGTAAAAGTGAGTTTACAACAAATGGTGTCATCCCAGTGCTTGACACTGGGATCCAGCCTTTCCATAATCATCAAAAACATTGTATTTTAACGTAAAACAGCTATTTTTGTGCTTACCAACTTAATAAAATTCCTGGATCCCAGTGTCTGGGCACTGGGATGACAAAGGAGAGCAGTGTCAGCTACTTGCATAACACCATTTGTTGTGCAACTTACTTTAGTATGAAATTGCTTGCGTAAGATTTTGGCAGCCTCTTAACATTTTTTGGCATTTCAATTACGTATTTAACGTTGCGTTTTTTTGCGTAGAATACTGCTTTCTCAAGAGAATCAAATTTTAATACAATCTGTTTTTTTGGATCTTTTGAGCCAATCCAACCCATTAAAGGTTCAATGTAGTAAGAACTAGATTCAATTTTCAGGTGCCAGAGATTTGTATTACCTAAACCAGATTGTGTTGCAGTTTTTGTTGGTTTATAAATCCTAAAAACTACTTTATCATCAGTGCCCATAGTTCTTGTTAAATAAGCTTAAATATATATCTAAATAAATCCTTTCACAAACAATTAGTATGAAAGAATGAAGTTTGAAATAAATATTTTTATGTTATATTATTATTAAATTACATTAAAAGGATTAGCTGAATAGGAGTAATCGATGACGCAACAAGAAATAGTAACAATTAATGCAGAGTTACGTGATATAACAAGAACAAAAGCGATGCATTCTCTAAGGAAGAAAGGAAACATCCCTGGAATCATATATGGAAAGGGCCATGGTAATGTAAATTTAACATTGTCTGCAAAGGAATTCACGAAGCAATATAAATCAGGCTCTCTTTCTGTACATTTGATAGAGCTGAATATTTCAGGCAAAAAGGAATATGCTCTTGTTCGCGATATCCAATTGCATGTAGTAAAGGATACTGTGCAACATGTTGATTTTCAATTTGTTGATAAAGGCAGCGAAATTAAAATAGACATACCTCTATCATTTGTGAATGAAAGTAAAGCTCCAGGGATCAAGTTAGGTGGAGTGCTTAATGTTTTGTGTCGTTCTATTGCTGTTAAATGCTCTCCTGATAAAATACCTCAGGTTATTGAAGTTGATTTATCCGGTAAAATGATTGGCCAGTCTATACATATTAATGATGTAAAATTACCAGAAGGTGTTAAGTTTGTAGCTCATGAAGAAGAAAATTTTACCATTGTTACAATTTCTGCTGCCGATAGTGACGTTGAAAAACCTCAAGCAGAAACAGAGGAATAGTGCATCTGATAGTTGGACTTGGTAACCCTGGTGGTCAATATGAGTTAACTCATCATAATATCGGCTTCATCGTAGTTGATAAAATTTACAAATATTGGAATTTCCAGTCGTTTTCTAAAAAAGCCGATTATCTAATAACTTCTGGCATAATTAATGATAATAAAATCATGTTAATAAAGCCTTATTCATTTATGAATAATTCAGGCATCCCTGTTGCAAAAGTACGAAACTTTTACAAATTATCGCTAGATAATATCGTTGTCATACACGATGACGCTGATTTGGAAATTGGAAGAATAAAAATAAAGAAAGGTGGTAGCTCTGCTGGCCATAATGGACTTAAATCCATAGATAGTTTTATTGGCAACGATTATTGGCGCTTGAGATTTGGAGTGGGTAGACCTGAAGATGAAAAAAGCTTAGCAGATTATGTATTATCAAAATTTTCAAATTTTGATAACGTTGCTCCCTTAGTGGAAAAAATAGCAAAAAATATACACTTAATGCTGCAAGGAGATAATACAGCTTTTATCAATTTGATTGCATAGTATTACGAAACACAAAACTAAATTTCACACAATTAAAATAACAGGTAATAGTAAGGATTTAAATCCGGCGAGTATCTGTGTCTTTGCACATATTGCCAAATTTTTCAATTATCTTTTCTCTTGCTTATCTTCTCCATAGTCATTTTTTTTCTCGTCTACTACTTTCAAAACACGTTCCCTCAGATCCTCACTTTGGCATCATTCTACCTTATCTAAAGCCATTTTATACCTTTTTATCCCTTCTGGGGTAACCTTTTTTCAGTTAGCTATATAACCCTAATTATGAATTAACAGACAGTAGAATCGAAAGATTATTACAAGGAGAAATCTTACACAGATCGACCCTTTTGTGAATCTGCGTTTCTGCTTTCTTCAACTTGTTTTGCAAAAGATGTTTCCTGTTTGCTGATATGCTGAAGTGGCTTAGCAATTTCGCGCACAACGGCAGTAACTGCTGTTAAAAATGTTTTTAATAATGCACCTAAAGCTCCACCAACTGCTTCCCTGCCATATATATGAGCTTGCTTTTCGTTATCGTCAGCAGTTTCCCCTGCTCTCCTTCTTGGATCCATCCTATGAGCAATCACCGAAAACAACATTCCCCTGATTGAAGACTTCACTAGTTTTTTTGCTTCATCATCATGTGCTGTTTCATGTCCATGACTTAAGTGTTTAACGTTCATTAGCTCCTTTTGTTGCTGGGCAAACATGCTACTTAATACTTCTTCTATTGCTTGTTTCCTTCTTTTCTCTCTAACTCTTTTCATAGATTCTGATTTATCGCGAGTATGCTTTGTGGTTTCAAATTCTGCATCAATATCTTCAGATGCAGCCTGACTATATAAAGTCTCTATGAGCCTGTCTATGCTTCGCTTTATTTGCATAGTCCTTTCGTAACTATCCGAATTATCAATTCCTTCGTCGATCTGATTTAGAATATCCTCAAAAACTTTTAAATAGTCTTGAATATACTGTATTATGTATTGCTTATCTTCCTCTTTGTATTGTTCTTCTTGATTTTGCTGATTTTCATTTTCTAAACTTCTCTCTCTTTTATCATCGTTATTTTCTTCAATATTATCACCGTCTTCCTCGAAAAGGTCTTCGTCGTTCATGATTTTTTTTAATTTAGTTAAAATTCTCACCAGTTAGTATTATATATGAAAAAATTAAATTAACATTAATGAAAAGCGTTTACAACTTCAGCACTCGCTAAAATTACAGTAAAACTGTCAAAAGCAGCGGGGTCATAATACCTCTCATACAGTTCAACTGAACACCGTAATCTGATCTTTTCCTTAGTGTTAAAATTAATTTCATAATCATTATTAGAGTTTAATATAGCAGAATTACGTAATAATTCATCAGCTAATACCGAGTCTAAAATTCCATTAATTTTTATTGTAATGTGTCTGCTCCCAGCACAATCGAGCACTTTTCTCCAGCCAAAAGAAGAAATATCTTTTATCTCTTCTCTGTTATTATGCAAAGTGAACCTTAAGTTTCGTATATTATTTAGCACAATAAAATTATTATCATGATCTTTAATTTTTAGCTGTAATTTGCTCATTATCACCTCCTTTTATAAAAATATCAAAATTAATTGTTGAATGTAAAATTTCATCGTGCTGATCCATAGCACAATTACTTTCTAAAATGGCCTCACTACTAAAACCTTCAATGCTCTTAAGTATCAAGTTAATATGCCTTATAATGGCAAACATACTGTTTATATGATAAGTATATATGTCGCATGAAAATCTTGCCTTTGTAGCAAAATTGGACAGCATATGCAGGTTATTATAATTCACTACGCGCAATCTCAGGTAAGGAATGGTGACCTGTTTAGGTAAGTAGTCATAAATGTTAGTAACATATTTCCTTAAATCAGAGTTTGCTTTTAGTGCTGCATAAATACTATTGTACAACTCGTTTATAGCTTGAATTTTTTTCATGATTAATCCTCGTAAAGATATATAGCTAAAACATAAGCAGTGATACAAACTCGTCATCCCGCTACTTGTTAGCGGGATCTATGCTAAGAGATACCGCGAATGAATCGCGGTATGACGTTGGCAAGTCTTATTTACTTTAGCTATATTTCATCCTTATCTACAAAACAACCTTTGGTTCGCGAAACGGAGAATACACCTTCTTCACTTCAGACAAATGGCTACTTACCCCCGATTCACGATCTTTGTAAATAGCAGAAACATGCCGCATAATACCTAGTTTTATCTGCTCAGGAACATTGTCATAGCCAGCCTCGTATACAACATCAACTCTTATTGCATTCAAATAATTGAAAAACTCAACGTAGCCCCCTACATCACTAAAATAATACTTAAGTGTTCTCTTCTCTTGACCTTTAGACATCATTGCAGTAACCAATACTATCTTACTCACAGGGCCATAGCTTAAATAGATCCTACGAGGTACATAATCTTCATATGAAACTTGCCATGTTTGTTTCACCAGTGACTTTTCCATATGCCACTCAGCATAATTAGTTGCCATAAAAATTAGATCTGAAATCAACTTATCATCCTGGTCGTTCTCAATACGTAAAAAAGATTTAACCTCTTCTAAAGTAACTGGAAAAGATTCAGGCTTAGATTTACGTTGCATATGTATTCTTGGTGAAGTAGATCTTGTTGACATGATAACCCTCCTTTTTGATATAGCTAAAATAAGTAAGGTTTACCTCGTTTATCGTGACAGTGTGGGGCAAATCTTACTTACTTTAGCTATGCAGCTTGCATTCAAATTAAGTTGAATTGGTGCAGCAACAACTCTGAGTGTTTTATCGTATGAATATATTAAGAAGAGAACGTATTAAAGCTGTTTCTCCTTTTTTATTGATAAAATTTGAACTTATAGCATATTCGACTAGGCTGGATTTTAGTAGATTAACATTTTGAGAATGAATATTATTGAAGATGGAGTTTAACTCTTTAGCAAGCAGACTGCGAAATTTTTGCACACTGTCATATGCGATATTTTCAAGTTCATGTGCAAATCTATCTTGAGCTGTAGTTGTTATATCTTCAATTTCCTTATTAAACTCCTCTAGCTTTTTTTCGTTATTTTTAAAATTTTTCGTAAAAGTTTTCATATCAATTAAACTCAACTACTATTATGATTATAATGATAATGAAAAACTACCGAAGTAAAAAATTCACACTACTATGTAACTTGCAAATACTTTTATGCGCTAGGGCTATAGGTTGTCATCCAAGTAACCCCTTCCCGTTATCTGAGTAGCCTCCTTTTCCTGTCATGCAAATAGCCCCTTTCTTGTCATACAAATAGCCTCCTTTTCCTGTCATCCCAGTGCCCCTGTGATGTCATTCCAGTGCCCTCTTCTTGTCATCCGAGTAGCTGACATTGGTTTACTTTATGATGGTGTCATGAAAGTAGCTTTCCATCCAAAAGGGTGTCATCCCAGTGCCTTGACTACTTGGATCCAGGAAACTTAACTCTACACCAAGTAAATGTACAATAAGAACTAGATTCCAGACTGGAATGACACCCTACTTAACCGTCATACCGCGATTCATTCGCGGTATCTCAGCCGCTAACAAGAGATCCCGCTAACAAGTAGCGGGATGACGAATATACCGCCACGAACCGTCATACCGCGATTCATTCGCGGTATCTCTTAGCCGCTAACTCGTAGCGGGATGACGATTGTCGTTTAGCTATAAATATTTAAGAAATTTACCAAACGAAAAAAAAGGCAAAAGAAGCCCTAGTCATTGTCTATTTTCAGTATTTGGCGTTTTTTTAAGTCTTAAACACTGCAATTTAGCTGCTTTTAAGTGCAACTAACCTTAGCTAAAATGTTTAAGAAATTTACTAAGCAGAAAAAAA
>NZ_JAPQLL010000074.1:23441-30001 GCF_028981865.1 Wolbachia endosymbiont of Drosophila nikananu
AAAAAATTAAAAATAAGACGCCAACTACGTTGTTTTCTTGCTGTTTAATCTGCACAGATGAAGATAACTGAATACCTTCACTTTCATGATAAGGGGGCTGGCGGGGTTTGTCAAGTAAGTTTTTTCGTTTCTGCGGGCTACCTGGATTAATATTATATAGGAGGTCTGCTGCCAATAAAGCCTAAACTTACCAAATACATTTCTGTAGATTCAGATCTACTTGACTTTGGTTTAAAATATTTTACTGTTTTAAACATTTTTTTTAGCTCGTTACAAAAATCTTTATCAGATTCTCCTTGGAAAATTTTTACTACAAACGTGCCACCATGGCTCAAGAAATGCTTTGCAAAATTGAGCGCTGCTTCACATAAAAGCATAATTCTGATATGATCCAACGATTTTAAACCACAAGATTCGGGCGCCATGTCAGATAAAATTACATCAAATTTTTGATCCTTGAATTTTTCTCTTAAAATTTCAAGCCCATTGATAATATCACATTGTATAAACTCTACTCCATTAATTGCGTTCATTGGTTTCATGTCAAGAGCAACTACATTTGCACCTTCCTGAGACGCGACTTGTGACCATCCACCAGGAGAAGCACCAAGATCAATAATTTTTTGCCCTTCTTGGAATAATTTAAATTTATTATCCATTTCTACCAGCTTATATGCTGAGCGTGACCTATAACCATCCTTGCTAGTTTTTCGCACATACTGATCATTCAAATGACGATGTAGCCACCTTGTTGAAGATAGTTTTCTGCCTCTAGCCGTCTTTACTCTAGTTTTTATTGCTAATACCCTACTTATTATTGATTATATCTTTGAGCTCTTTTTCAACTACTTCTTTTACCAGTGCATGTAGATATTTATTCAGCCATTCTGAGAGATGAGGTTTTAAAAGAGATGTAACTAATTCTTCAACAGTAAGATTCGCTCTTTTTTGTTGTTTATGCTGCAATTCGTTTTGCATTTTTCCAAGCAGCGCTTTGATCTCTTCCATATTCTCTTTTAAAATTAGATGATCGTTATTTTGCGCTTGTAAGCCGCTATTACTCGCTTTATTATTACTCATTTTGATATTATCGTACAAATAAATATCTTTTTTTTCTTCTGAATTGTAGCTATGGTCATTAAATTGGTTATTGTTGCAAGCCATTTCCTCACTTTGGTCATCATTATCAATGTCCTCTTCTTTACCATTTTCTTTTTTGCCATCTTCTTCCATATCTTCTGGATACTCTTCTTCAAGGCATAGCACATCATCATTTTCATCCTTTATTTCTGCTTTTGCGTTTTTACCTGATATAGCTTTTTTTATATCTTCTAGAATATCTTTTACAGATTGATTGCCTTGTTCATCATGCATAGTGCTAATACCATTAAATTTAGAGGTTTATACTATTTATCATAAAAAGCAAGTTGTAAACACTAATTACATAATTGCTTTGTGCTGCAACTAAGTCTGAACGTGCTTTAAATAATGCATCTTCAGTGTCCAAAAGGTCAGATGTACTCTTTAAATTTAAGTTTACCTCTTGCTCAACTCCTTCCAATGCTGAAGCTGCTGCTTTTTCCGCTTCTTGACTTGCTTTAATAATGGCTTTTGCTGTTAGCACATTATTCCAAGCATTTACAACTGCTTGTTCTATATTTTTTACCGTTTCATAATAATCGTAGGTAGATTTTTTTGCATCCATTTTAGCTCTACTGACACCAAAAGCATTCGCTCCTTTTTTAAAGATTGGAACATCAAGAGTAAAAACTATATGAACATTTTCTAATAGCTTGTCTAATTTTACACCATCCTTCCCAAAATTTTTGCTTGCGCTTAGATTTAAAGAAGGAAGCCACTTGGAGCTTTCAGCGATCACTTCCATTCCGGCTGCTCTTTTTTGATAAACTGCTGCCTTTAAAGATAAATTATTGGTTTTTGCTAATTGTAAACATTCATTTAGCTCTGGAACAGAAGGTAGTTTATCATTAGCCTCAGAAAGGTCATCAGCATCTTCGCCAATTAAATGGTAATAAGCAATATTTGCCAACTTTAATTTACCCTCAGCATCAACTCTTTCGGATACAGAAGACGAGAATTTTGCTTTTGCTAACAAAACTTCAGCATTGGTTACCTCTCCAAGGGAAAAGCGTTTTTTCATAGCTGACAAATGTTCCAAAGAAACGCGTTCTTTATGTTTTCTGAGCTTTAATATTTCTGTCTTTTGTAAAACACCAACATATGCTTTCACAGCATTAAGTGCAACCTCTTGTTTTAATTGCTGAAATCGCATTTTTTCTGCTTTGAGAAGATGACTTGATCGACTGAATGTGGCAAAGGTGCCACCGCCATCTATTATCCTTTGGCTTAATATCAGACGTTTTCCAGGTAAACTAGAAAGATTAAAATTACTATCAAAATTGTACTGCAAACTAATGTCAGGTAAAAATCCAGCTAACCCAGAAAACTTAAGCTGTTTTTCTGCGCTTTTATATTGGTAAAATTGAGACTTTATTTTTGAGCTATTTTTGATCGCTTTGCTTATAACTTCTCCCACATCGGTTGCATAGCAACTTATAGTACTAAAAATGATTGCAAGTGTGATAATTAATCGAAACATTCTACTTCCTATGCATATTGGTTACGCAGTTCAATTACTAACATAAATTACTTTAATAATCAACAACTAATATTGTTGACACTATTGAGAAATTAAGTGTATAGTAGCTTACTATTGTTTAGTTAAATTACAATGAAAACTTTTTTCTTAAAAGAGAAACAAATCGACAAAAAATGGTTTGTCATAGATGCAGAAGGATTAGTGGTAGGAAGGCTTGCAGCATTTGTAGCGACACTATTGCGTGGAAAGCATAAACCTGAGTATACACCTCATATGGATTGTGGCGACAATGTAATTATTATCAACGCAGAAAAGGTGCATTTTACCGGGAAGAAGCTTAAAGATAAGATTTACTATAAGCATACAGGTTATTCTGGTGGTTTGAAGAAAACTACTCCAAATAATATTTTAAATGGCAAATTTCCTGAGCGTGTAATAGAAATGGCAGTGAAAAGGATGCTTGATGATGGACCTATGGCGCGTAGACGCTTTGAAAATTTGTATGTTTATTCTGGTTCAGAGCATAAGCATCAAGGGCAGCAACCTGAAAAGATAGATTTTGCCTCTTTGAATCGTAAAAATAAAAAGTAATGGAGTAAAAATGAAGAGTTCTACAATAAATAATAATGATTGGTCAGAAAAGACAATTAAATCAGCAGTTGATTCGCTTGGTCGTTTATATGCTACAGGCCGAAGAAAAGAATCTGTAGCAAGGGTATGGATAAAGCCGGGAAGTGGAAAATTTAGTGTTAACAAAGAAGGCGATCTAATTTCTTATTTTAAAAGAGAGTCAGTGTGCCAAATAGTGAAAATGCCATTTGTAGCAACTTCTACGTTAGACAAATATGATGTATTTGCAACTGTAAAAGGTGGAGGGCTATCTGGTCAAGCAGGTGCTCTAGCTCATGGAATAAGCAGAGCTTTGAGTAGTGTAAGCCAAGATTTGCATTCTATATTACGTAATGGTGAGTTCTTAACTAGAGATTCACGTGTTGTTGAACGTAAGAAATATGGTCAACATAAAGCTCGGAAAAAGTGTCAATTTTCTAAGAGATAGTTATTTCATAGTGGTGTTTTTTTGTAAGTATTATAAAAATATTTGCAAAAGTGTATGATACCCTCTATTTTTGTGATGAATTTAGTTGACTATCGGTGTCAACATAATATGCTATTTGTGTGATTTTTTCAATATTAAGGTAATTTATGAGTAAAGAAGATATAATAAAACAATTAAAGGAAGATTGTTCTGGTCAGAATATAGATATAACAAAATCTGATTTGAGCAAGATTCATGATGCGTTTATTAAAATAATAAAGAATGAGCTGCATGGGAAAGGTGAAATACGTTTGCATGGAATAGGAACATTTTCTACTGCTATAAGTCAGGAGAAACAATGTCGTAACCCCCAAAATGGTGAGATCATGACTGTTCCTGAAAAGACAAGGGTAAAGTTTAAAACAAGCCAAACTCTTTTAAGTATTTTAAATGAAAGCAGCAGTTAGGTAGACATTATCATTTTCATTGTTTTTACTACGCTGTGTAAGCCATAAAATACAGCTTCGCTAATTAAATAGTGGCCTATGTTAAGAGCTGAAATGTGAGGTATTCTTGTCATCTTCTTAGCGTGTTTATAAGTTATGCCATGTCCTGCGTGGCATTCTATTCCTAATTTATTGACGTACTCTGCAGCATTAGTAATTAACTGTAACTTTTTCTCTGATGGATTATCACAGTAATCCCCTGTGTGAATTTCTATTATGTCAGGTTTTATCTCTAGCTTCTCAAGATATTTTAGTTGATTAATATTTGGATCGATAAACAGTGAGACTTTTATGCTAGAGCTATGCATTTCCTCTATTATATTAGAAAGTTTACTGTGCATATTCACGATATCCAGGCCACCTTCGGTTGTTAATTCTTCTCTTTTTTCTGGTACTATACTAATCGAATAGGGTTTTACCTTTTTTGCTATTTCAAGCATTTCTTCCGTGGCTGCAATTTCAAGATTTAGCTCAGTACTAATGCTCTTTTTTAGGTTAAATACGTCTTCATCTCTAATATGCCTTCTATCTTCTCGTAAGTGTACAGTAATAAAGTCTGCTCCAGCATCAATAGCTATTTCTGCTGCTTTCAATAGATCTGGGTAGGAAGTTCCGCGTGCGTTGCGGAGGGTTGCGACGTGATCAATATTAACACCTAGTTTCACAATCTACCTCAAAAATTATTTATGGATTATACATGTTATTAGGTCTTTTGCATAGTCATTGTTTGATTAGCAATACCATAGCCGAGAGACGGGGTTGGCGAAATGTGTCAAGATGGCCTAGCATCACGCGCTGGAATGACATTTGGTAGCATCAAACAAGGAAAAATCTTGTTAAACCTGAAAGAAACTATTTTATCCAGTGCTATAACAATTTTTAAATATAATTTATTAAGAAGTATTTTTGCAGTTATAACCGGACGCTCAATGGTGCTAGAGTGCCCGTTTGGGAGCATGGTTTTGGAGGAACGGTTAAACCACTGATGGAGTCTATTACGACTACCTCGATTAGAAGATTGTATAATCTAACCGTCCCAAGCTTAAATACTTCTTCATTATAAGTTATAGGAGGTCAATTACAATGACAAAAAGTAAATTAGAGGTAATGAATCCTGATGCAGCAGGGATAGATGTTGGTTCGGCTGTACATTATGTATGTATACCCGAGAGAAGAGATGAGCAACGTGTTCAAAAATTTGGCTGCTTCACTGAAGACCTTCATAATTTAGCAAGGTGGTTAAAAAAGTGTAAAGTTACAACCGTAGCGATGGAATCAACTGGTGTATATTGGATTCCTTTGTTTCAAATACTGGAATCTTACGGTTTTGAAGTTAAGTTGGTAAATGCGCGACATGTAAAAAATGTACCTGGGAGAAAGTCAGATGTTCAGGACTGTCAGTGGTTACAACAACTACATAGTTATGGATTACTCCAAGGGTCATTTAGGCCAGATAGCCAGATATGTGTATTGCGTAGTTACGTGCGACAACGTAAGAACCTCACTGAAAGTGCATCTACACATGTTCTGCGTATGCAGAAGGCATTAATTCAAATGAATATACAACTGCATAGAGTTATAAGAGATATAACAGGAGTAACTGGTATGAAAATTATCAAGGCTATAATTAAAGGCGAAAGAGATTCTGGGAAATTGGCTCAATTCAGGGATGCACGAATAAAAAATGATCAGTCTACTATAGCAAAAGCGTTAGCTGGCGATTATAGAGAGGAACATGTATTCACGCTAAAGCAAGAATTTGAACTATATAATATTTATCAAGAAAAAATAGCAGAATGTGATAGAAATATTGAGGTCTATTACAAAACGTTTGAAACAAAATCTAACGAAAGTAAACAGTTGAGTAAGGAAAAGAATAAGCACAGAAAAAGTAAGCCTGACTTTGCTTTGCACGAGGAACTGCACCGAATAACTGGTATGGATTTTACTAAAGTTCCAGGGCTTGATATACTAAGTATACAGACTATAATTTCAGAAACTGGTATAAACCATAATAAATGGTCAACAGAAAAACACTTTTCATCGTGGTTAGGACTCAGCCCTGCCAATAAAATTACAGGAGAAAAAGTGTTTAGCACAAGAACGCGTAAAGTCATTAATCGTGCTGCGAATGCATTTCGAATGGCTGCTAATTCTGTAGGAAATAGTAAAAGTTCATTGGGTGCATACTACAGGAGATTAAAAAAACGATTAGGAGCACCAAAAGCAATAACAGCTACTGCAAGAAAAATAGCATGCATATTTTATAGTATGCTCAAATACGGACAAGAATATGTAGAAAAAGGAATGGAATACTATGAAACACGATATAAGGAGAGAGCTGTAAAAAATTTGATCAAAAAGGCACGAGAATTTGGCTATACTTTAGTGCAACAAG
>NZ_JAPQLL010000075.1:0-944 GCF_028981865.1 Wolbachia endosymbiont of Drosophila nikananu
ATTACACCTCTTTGAAAAAACGTTCTATTTTACTTCAAAAACGTCTTAACTTCCTCTCTACTTTTTCTGGGTAAGGTCAAAATAAAACTGAAAAATTTCTCAGCGATTTGATCTGGGTTCCAAGGCCCTTGTGATATGAAGCGACAATATATTGCACATAACTAAGTTCGCCCAAAATTCTTGTAATACAGCCTCTAAATTTACTCCAGAAAAATTCTCTAATTCTGCACCTATTTTGAGTCGTTTCCTCTATGTGCCACCTTAATATATAAGCTTTGCTGATATCTTCCAAAGTCTCGGTCAAAAAGTGAGCACTTCTGTTTCTCCATTGGCTAATGTAAGCCCTGACTTTTTGTCCTTTCATTTTATTTTCTAGCTTTTTATTTTCTAGTATAAAATCAAAATCTAATTCATCAGCGTTTCCATAGCTTGCTATAATTTCTTTTTTGCAAGCGAAAAATAAAGTCTACTTTCAATTCATAATGCTGCTGAATGAATTTTAATGAAGACGGTCGTAGATAAATAATTTGATTTAATGAACGCATCTGAGTAACGACTTCAGGCTTCTGCTAACGTTTGCTCACCCACATTCCAAGCCGCAAGGCGAGCACTGCAAATCAGCGAAATCAACAAACAAATTGCTAATGGTGCCTGTTGTTCCATTTGGTTCAAACTCGGATACAATTTCTTCAGAGCTCGGTACCAGAACCATCTGCTGCAATAAGCCTATAGCCTCTCCAACTCAGGCTCATCTTGATAGGCTGTTTGGATGCTTAAATTCTTTAAAACCTGTATTTATATCTTGCTCTAGAAAAAGCTTGCTTTGAGGGTGGAACTTAATGGATCCATAAGCTCATATTCTATTCCTAAACTTTTCTTAATTAACTATAGAAAATACTGTCGTAAAAGCTTGTTCGTGTGAAACCCAATACAGTGGAGTTTCT
>NZ_JAPQLL010000076.1:0-797 GCF_028981865.1 Wolbachia endosymbiont of Drosophila nikananu
TTGAAATTACGTCTTCTGGATCCCAGTGTCAAGCACTGGGATGACAGGAAGAGAAGGCTACTTGGATGACACCTTGACGACTTGAAGAATCATCATACCGCTACGTGTTAGCGGCTAAGAGATACCGCGGCGGTATGACATAGGACTGCTGTCATTCCAGCGCGTGACGCTGGAATCTAGAAGAAAAGAAGCTGGATCCCAGTGTCACGCACTGGGATGACGAAGTAGAGGGTACTTGGATGACAAGAAAGGAGCACTGCCATTATAGAGTGAACCAGTGTCAGCTACTTGGATGACACCCTTCTTGGCAGAGATTGCTCTCAAATTACAACGTTCGTACAATTGTGGAATAATGGTGCTCCCTTAAGAAGCACCATTTACCTAAGATTTTTTTGAGGCTTGTAGTACCTACTTACATTTATTTGTAACGCTGTCACATAGCACGCTCCTACGGGTATGCTTGCTGGTGCTATTGCCGCTACAATCTTAGGAGCACCAAAAAATACAGCAGTAAACACACCTAATGCAAAAAGGGCTGGCCACGGCATTCTGCCAAATATTGCAAGCAATGCTGCACCTATTATCACTATCGTGATCACCGGCCCACCTGGTGTACCATACGCGTCAAGTTAAGGGAAAGTAGCATAAGGAAAAAGAAAAGTGGTAAAAATTATTTTATAGCTAACCCAAGAAAGGTTTTCCTACGTCATACCGCGGTTTATTCGCGGTATCTCTAGATCCCGCTAACAAGCAGCGGGATGACGAATTTTTGTTTTTCAAATTATCGGTAAATCTAA
>NZ_JAPQLL010000077.1:0-575 GCF_028981865.1 Wolbachia endosymbiont of Drosophila nikananu
GCGATAAGGGCATTCGGTGGATGCCTTGGCACCAGGAGGCGATGAAGGACGTAGCACGCTGCGAAAAGCTACGGGGAGCCGCGAGCAGGCTTTGATCCGTAGATATCCGAATGGGGCAACCCACCCGCAAGGGTATCATCATCTGAATACATAGGATGATGAGGCGAACCCGGGGAACTGAAACATCTCAGTACCTGGAGGAAAAGACATCAATTGAGATTCTGCTAGTAGTGGCGAGCGAACGCGGAACAGGCCAGTGGTCTTTGGAAGAGAAGCAGAACACTCTGGAAAGTGTGGCCATAGTGGGTGATAGTCCCGTATGCGTAATGCTTTTAAAGATCCTTGAGTAGGGCGGGGCACGTGAAACCCTGTCTGAACATGGGGGGACCACCCTCCAAGCCTAAATACTCCCTGGTGACCGATAGTGAACAAGTACCGTGAGGGAAAGGTGAAAAGCACCCCGACGAGGGGAGTGAAATAGACCTGAAACCGAATGCCTACAAGCAGTCGGAGCCTCTTATGGGGTGACGGCGTACCTTTTGTATAATGGGTCAGCGAGTTTCTGTTTGCAGCAA
>NZ_JAPQLL010000079.1:0-1201 GCF_028981865.1 Wolbachia endosymbiont of Drosophila nikananu
AACTGGAAATAACGATCAATCGGCCCCGTATAGAAGACGTGATCATATTGCCCGTCCAGACTCTCGAAAGAGCAGCCAAGCCGGATATCAATTCCATCCACAGCCAGGATATTCTGGACAATACTGGTATAGCCGTCTTCCGGCATGCCCTGATACGGATGATTGAAATAATTATCGTCGTAATTAAAGCGAAGAGGTAGGCGCTTCAGGATGGACGCAGGCAGTTCCGTAGGCTCAAGCCCCCACTGTTTGCGCGTATAGCCATAGAAAAAGGCACGGTAGAGTTCCGGGCCAATCATGCTCAGCGCCTGCTCTTCAAAAGAACGTGGCGCCTGAATGGAACGATCGGCTTTGCTTTCGATAAAAGCCCGGGCCTCTTTCGGCCCCATGGTTGTGCCAAAGAACTGATTGATCGTCAGAAGGTTGACCGGCAACGTGTAGACACGATCCTTGGAGATCGCTTTCACACGATTGACGTAAGGCTGAAATTTTCCAAAGCGCTGAACGTAATCCCACGCCCTCTTATCGGCAGTATGAAAAATATGCGGTCCATATTTATGGACCATCACGCCCGTTTCCGCGTCCCGCTCGGTATGACAGTTTCCGCCCAGATGAGGACGCTCATCAACAACCGTCACCTTGTGACCACGCTCAGCCAGATGTCGGGCAATAATCGCACCACTGAACCCGGCACCTACGACGCAGAATGATTTCAAAATCTCAACCCCTGACAGATGCAGACATGCTTTCGGCACACATGACTGCTCACAGCCTTGGCCAAAACAGTGTCTTTATCCAAGCACGCTTACCCTCAGGCTTTGCGTTGGGCAAGCCAAAGCCGACAAAGAGCAACAGCTTTGAGAGAGATTATGGCGCGCCCTGCTGGATTCGAACCAGCGACCCACAGCTTAGAAGGCTGTTGCTCTATCCAACTGAGCTAAGGGCGCGTACACTGCACCCTCCGATAGTCGGAACTATCCGGAAAATCAATGGGTCCAGTTCTGAATCCGGTCAGACCGGAAATTATCAGCATAGACTTTAGGCTTGCGGATACGTTGTGCCGGTATCTCAAGCTCGTAGCTGATCTGCTCACGCTGCGCGTAAGCCTCGGCTTCTTCGCAGGAGGCAAAATACAGGCGCAACTGGGACTGTGTGTCCTGACTTCCAGTCCAGCCCATCAGGGGATCCTGATGCCGTGGCG
>NZ_JAPQLL010000080.1:0-1134 GCF_028981865.1 Wolbachia endosymbiont of Drosophila nikananu
GGAATGGAATGGTAGTACAAGGAAATCCTGTGTATGGTACTGAGTTACTAGTAAAAGCAATATCAATTATTCCTGTATGTCTACCACTGCTTCTTCTTGAATCGTTTTGTTTACTTTCTGTACGACTATTTCAGATTTGATGAAAAGAGAAGCGCTTACTGCCTGTTTGAAAAAAAAATTTAAGGAAAACAGCATATTCTGACGACTGATACTACCTACTACTATTGCAACGAGTGATCGTTCATCCGACCATCCAACCAGCTAACTGGACCAGTGCTATAAGCAATGATCTCCATGGAATATATATACAGGATTTCTTGGGTAATGAATTATTTAAATTTAGACACCTCAGGGCTTGGTCGTTTCTATGCTAATGCTCTGGGCCGTTCTAATTTACTTATGAACAGAAACAGATGTATGCTTCAAAACTCGCACACACACACACTTTAAGTAAGGTGTGCTGGAAATTAGCCATTTTTAAGGCGATCATCCTGAGCCTTTTGTTAAAGGTCCTTCACTGAATGATTTACACACATTTCCAATGCCGTGTTTGTGAGTACACACCAAATGTACAAATTGTGGAAGAAACAATAACAAAGAGAGTGAAAGTCATTACCTGAACCGAACGTACATATACAGTCGACTTGACAATTGGAGAAATACCCCAATATATTTATTAGCTGAGAGGGATTTGCAGGCGTCGTACAATTACCCTGCAGTACCTGTCATCAACTTTTCATCAACATTTCATCGACACACATGGGGGTGTGTTTCATCAACATTTCATCAACGGTTTTAATTCATTTATATCATTTATTAATTTATTTTATAACATATAAGACATAATTAAAAAATAATATATAATTCTAAAAAAATGTACTCGAAAAATACATCTTCTTCCAAGTCTTTTTCCCCTCCTTCCTCCTTTTGTGGACCGCCTCCAAATTCTTAGCATTTCTAAGGACCTTTGAGAGGACCCTCAGGGGTGGCTCCGAAGGGTCAGTCTGACCAATGGCATCTACAAAAAATAAACAGTAAATAAATATATAGAAATAACAAAAATTTGTTTTTAAATATTACCCAAAAGCGCAAAAAAAAAATTGGAGTAATCCTTCAGCCTTTTTTTGCTCTTTG
>NZ_JAPQLL010000081.1:0-1709 GCF_028981865.1 Wolbachia endosymbiont of Drosophila nikananu
TGAGTGAGAAACTCATCCGCCGAATGACTAAGGGTTCCTGGGTCAAGTTTGTCTTCCCAGGGTGAGTCGGGGCCTAAGGCGAGGCCGACAGGCGTAGTCGATGGTTAACGGGTTGATATTCCCGTACCCGAGCATGTGCGACAAAAGATGAGGCGGTGATACTAACCACCCTGAAGGACTGTCGGTGCATCTTTGGTGTGCTGGTGGTGTGGATGCGTGGGACCTGATCCGTAGTAGTCTAGTGATGGGGTGACGCAGTGAGGTAGCCGAGCCACTTATTGGATTGTGGTGTAAGCGTGTGGCCCGTGTCCCAGGTAAATCCGGGGCGCATACAGGGTGAGGCGTGATGCGTACCCTTTTGTGGGGATGTCGGTGATCCTGTGCTGTCGAGAAAAGCCTCTAGCGAGTGCGTGTTCGGCCCGTACCCTAAACCGACACAGGTGGTCTGGTAGAGTATACCGAGGCGTTCGGGTGAACTGTGGTTAAGGAATTCGGCAAAATGCCCCCGTAACTTCGGGAGAAGGGGGGCCCGTGCTGGTCGCAGCCTTTTGCGGGTTGTTGGCTGGTGTGGGTCGCAGAGAATAGAGGGAAGCGACTGTTTACTAAAAACACAGGTCCGTGCGAAGACGGTAAGTCGATGTATACGGACTGACGCCTGCCCGGTGCTGGAAGGTTAAGAGGACCTGTTAGGGCTTTGGCCCGAAGCGGAGAATTTAAGCCCCAGTAAACGGCGGTGGTAACTATAACCATCCTAAGGTAGCGAAATTCCTTGTCGGGTAAGTTCCGACCTGCACGAATGGCGTAACGACTTCTCTGCTGTCTCAACCACAGGCCCGGCGAAATTGCAGTACGAGTAAAGATGCTCGTTACGCGCGGCAGGACGAAAAGACCCCGGGACCTTCACTATAGCTTGGTATTGGTGTTCGGTTCGGTTTGTGTAGGATAGGTGGGAGACTGTGAAGCGGCTACGCCAGTGGTTGTGGAGTCGTTGTTGAAATACCACTCTGATCGTATTGGATGTCTGAACCTCGGCCCGTGATCCGGGTCAGGGACAGTGCCTGGTGGGTAGTTTAACTGGGGCGGTTGCCTCCCAAAGTGTAACGGAGGCGCCCAAAGGTTCCCTCAGCCTGGTTGGTAATCAGGTGTTGAGTGTAAGTGCACAAGGGAGCTTGACTGTGAGACTGACAGGTCGAGCAGGGACGAAAGTCGGGACTAGTGATCCGGCACCGGCTTGTGGAAGCGGTGTCGCTCAACGGATAAAAGGTACCCCGGGGATAACAGGCTGATCTTCCCCAAGAGTCCATATCGACGGGATGGTTTGGCACCTCGATGTCGGCTCGTCGCATCCTGGGGCTGGAGTTGGTCCCAAGGGTTGGGCTGTTCGCCCATTAAAGCGGCACGCGAGCTGGGTTTAGAACGTCGTGAGACAGTTCGGTCTCTATCCGCCGTGCGCGTTGAAACTTGAGAAAGGCTGACCCTAGTACGAGAGGACCGGGTTGGACGTACCTCTGGTGGGCCAGTTGTCACGCCCGTGGCATTGCTGGTTGGCTACGTACGGGAGGGATAACCGCTGAAAGCATCTAAGCGGGAAGCCTGTTTCGAGATGAGGTTTCGTGTGAGGTTCCCTGTAGACGACGGGGTTGATAGGCCGGATCTGGAAGCCATGTGAGTGGTGGAGGTGACCGGTACTAATTGACCGAACATTACAC
>NZ_JAPQLL010000082.1:0-1847 GCF_028981865.1 Wolbachia endosymbiont of Drosophila nikananu
ATAACTCATGACATCAACAGGTAGCGCTTTGCTCGTTACTTTTTCATCAGACAATCTGTGTGAGCACGCCACTCGAACTAATATCTTTAGGTAAGGAGGTGATCCAACCGCAGGTTCCCCTACGGTTACCTTGTTACGACTTCACCCCAGTCATGAATCACAAAGTGGTAAGCGCCCTCCCGAAGGTTAAGCTACCTACTTCTTTTGCAACCCACTCCCATGGTGTGACGGGCGGTGTGTACAAGGCCCGGGAACGTATTCACCGTAGCATTCTGATCTACGATTACTAGCGATTCCGACTTCATGGAGTCGAGTTGCAGACTCCAATCCGGACTACGACATACTTTATGAGGTCCGCTTGCTCTCGCGAGGTCGCTTCTCTTTGTATATGCCATTGTAGCACGTGTGTAGCCCTACTCGTAAGGGCCATGATGACTTGACGTCATCCCCACCTTCCTCCAGTTTATCACTGGCAGTCTCCTTTGAGTTCCCGGCCGAACCGCTGGCAACAAAGGATAAGGGTTGCGCTCGTTGCGGGACTTAACCCAACATTTCACAACACGAGCTGACGACAGCCATGCAGCACCTGTCTCAGAGTTCCCGAAGGCACCAATCCATCTCTGGAAAGTTCTCTGGATGTCAAGAGTAGGTAAGGTTCTTCGCGTTGCATCGAATTAAACCACATGCTCCACCGCTTGTGCGGGCCCCCGTCAATTCATTTGAGTTTTAACCTTGCGGCCGTACTCCCCAGGCGGTCGATTTAACGCGTTAGCTCCGGAAGCCACGCCTCAAGGGCACAACCTCCAAATCGACATCGTTTACAGCGTGGACTACCAGGGTATCTAATCCTGTTTGCTCCCCACGCTTTCGCACCTGAGCGTCAGTCTTCGTCCAGGGGGCCGCCTTCGCCACCGGTATTCCTCCAGATCTCTACGCATTTCACCGCTACACCTGGAATTCTACCCCCCTCTACGAGACTCTAGCTTGCCAGTTTCAAATGCAGTTCCCAGGTTGAGCCCGGGGATTTCACATCTGACTTAACAAACCGCCTGCGTGCGCTTTACGCCCAGTAATTCCGATTAACGCTTGCACCCTCCGTATTACCGCGGCTGCTGGCACGGAGTTAGCCGGTGCTTCTTCTGCGAGTAACGTCAATTGATGAACGTATTAAGTTCACCACCTTCCTCCTCGCTGAAAGTGCTTTACAACCCGAAGGCCTTCTTCACACACGCGGCATGGCTGCATCAGGCTTGCGCCCATTGTGCAATATTCCCCACTGCTGCCTCCCGTAGGAGTCTGGACCGTGTCTCAGTTCCAGTGTGGCTGGTCATCCTCTCAGACCAGCTAGGGATCGTCGCCTAGGTGAGCCATTACCCCACCTACTAGCTAATCCCATCTGGGCACATCTGATGGCAAGAGGCCCGAAGGTCCCCCTCTTTGGTCTTGCGACGTTATGCGGTATTAGCTACCGTTTCCAGTAGTTATCCCCCTCCATCAGGCAGTTTCCCAGACATTACTCACCCGTCCGCCGCTCGTCACCCAGGGAGCAAGCTCCCCTGTGCTACCGCTCGACTTGCATGTGTTAAGCCTGCCGCCAGCGTTCAATCTGAGCCATGATCAAACTCTTCAATTAAAAGCTTGATTTGCTTCCACTCGAGAAGCGATGCTCAAAGATTTACTGCATGAATTTTACTTCAGTTAGTCACTCTTCAAGACTTGATATTTTTTTGCATCCGAAGATGCTGGATATCGTCTTGTGGAGTGCCCACACAGATTGTCTGATAAATTGTTAAAGAGCAGTGCCGAGAAACTCATCGGCGCGGGCTGCGTATATTACGCTTTTCGCC
>NZ_JAPQLL010000083.1:0-770 GCF_028981865.1 Wolbachia endosymbiont of Drosophila nikananu
TTTGATCAAAAAGGCACGAGAATTTGGCTATACTTTAGTGCAACAAGAGGAGCTAGTTAAGGAAGTTTCTTAGAAGATTATATTCTTATGAGCATTTTTCTTAGAAAAACGCTCTTCAAGCTCTTTCTGTGTTTCCTGGTCAGGGCTAACACCTGTTATATCTTTGATTCTTTTTATAGTCTGATAATATTTTTGCTTACGATGCTCTTTAGGTATTGTTATATGGTCACTTTTATTTTCAGCACCATTTTGTAACAGTTCTGCACAAAATTTAGCAGTGTAATAACGTTTTGTAGGCCTTGATCTAACTCGCCTAGAAAAGTCTTTTAACTTACTAGGTATCTTCTCTGCTTGTCTAATTAAAGCGATTTGCGCTGGATATTTATCATCTTCATTTTTGGCGTTTATAGCCTTATGCAATTTTTCTGAAGATATTATTCCTTTTTTTTCGAAATCTAATATTAACTTCAAGTATTTGATTTTATATTCTCCTTTAAGTAAAGCAATGTGGTGTAAGGCATTATTTCCCTTTGTACCTTCAAGGCTAATATCCGCCCCTTTTTGCAATAACTCTTCAAAACGTTCTTTATCATTATCTTTAATTGCTGAATGTAATGAATTACTATCTGGAGTATTTATGGTATACCCTATAATTTCTTTAATTTTTATTTCTGTATTGGTTTTTATTTTTGGTTCTAATTCAGACTTCTTTACTGACTCTGCCAATTTTTCTAAGAAATTACGGTAGTATGTCTTTTGCTCTTCTTTTA